>JBOGJZ010000151.1:0-14309 GCA_050745645.1 Terriglobia bacterium
GTAGTTTTGGACACAGCCTTCGATTGGGAGGGAGATACACGCCTCGGCACTCCTTTGCACAAGACGCTGATCTATGAGCTGCACGTGAAAGGATTCACCGCCCGGCACCCTGAGGTGCCCGAGGGACAGCGAGGAACCTATGCGGGCTTGGCGTCTCCGGTTGTATTGAATTATCTCAATTCTCTGGGCGTTACGGCTGTGGAGCTGATGCCCGTCCACGCATTCGTTGATGACCGCCATCTTGTTGATCGCGGACTGTGTAACTATTGGGGTTACAACTCCATCGGTTTTTTCGCGCCTGAGCCGCGATACTCAAGCTCCGGGAATGCCGGCCAGCAAGTAATCGAATTTAAGAACATGGTGAAAGCCCTTCATCGGGCGGACATCGAGGTGATTTTGGATGTGGTTTACAACCACACGGCGGAGGGCAGCGAGCTGGGACCCACGTTGTGCTTCCGGAGTATAGACAATGCGGTCTATTACCTTTTAAACCCTGAAAATCGCCGCTATTACGAAGATTACACGGGCTGCGGAAATTCTCCCAACATGCGGCATCCGCGCGTGTTGCAACTTATCATGGACAGCCTGCGCTACTGGGTTCTTGAGATGCACGTGGATGGCTTCCGCTTCGATCTGGCCGCAACGCTGGCCAGGACGTTGCAAGGAGTTGACCGGCTCGGCGCTTTTTTCGACATTATCCACCAGGATCCCGTGCTTTCGCAGGTCAAGCTGATTGCAGAGCCGTGGGACCTCGGTGAAGGAGGATATCAAGTAGGCAATTTCCCGGTGCTCTGGGCGGAGTGGAACGGACGCTACCGCGACACCGTCAGGCGCTACTGGCACGGCGATGGCGGCCAAGCCGCCGATCTGGCTTTTCGCCTAACAGGCAGCAGCGATCTCTACGAGCACAGCGGCCGTCGGCCGCATGCGAGCGTCAACTTCGTCACGGCTCATGACGGATTTACGCTATTGGATTTGGTTTCTTACAATGAAAAGCACAACGAGGCTAACAGAGAAGAAAATCACGACGGCACGAATGATAACTTTAGCTGGAACTGCGGAGCAGAAGGACAGACAGACGACCCGGCCATTCAAGCTTTGCGAGCCCGTCAGCAGCGTAATATCCTTGCAACGCTCCTGTTGTCACAGGGAATGCCGATGCTGCTGGCAGGAGATGAAATCGGTCGTACGCAAAAAGGCAACAACAACGCTTACTGCCAAGACAACGAGCTGACCTGGCTCGACTGGAGCTTGGATCAACCACGAAAGGAACTGCTGGAATTTACGCGAGCTTCCATCAAATTGTTTCACGAGCATGCTGCGCTACGCCGCCGCCGTTTTTTCCATGGGCGCAAAATCCGGGGCTCTGACGTCAAGGACATCACCTGGCTTCAACCGGATGGGCAAGAGATGTCAGAGGAAGATTGGAAAAACCCGGAGGTTCGGGCGCTGGGCATGCTGATGGCAGGGAATGCCATGGATGAACTCGACGCGCGAGGCAACCGGATTATGGATGACATCCTGCTGGTTCTTTTTAACGGACATTACGAGCCTGTCCCTTTCACGCTGCCTTCCAAGGATTCCCAAAAGGAATGGGAGTTGCTGCTGGACACACGGGAGGCGATAGCGCCGGTCCGGAGAATGGTCAAAGCGGCTGAGCCGTATCAGATGGAAGCGCGTTCTCTCGCGATGCTCCGGATTAAGCTCTGATGGTGGTTCATTCACGCCGGCGCGCGCCCAAACCTCGCCGCTGAAAAATCGAGGCAGCCTGGAGTTTTTCAGGATAAAATCTCCAGTGAGCAGTTTCCTCTGGCAAAACGGCGGTTAAGTGGAAGTTTTCCGGCAGCGTTTTGGGTGACAAGCATCGTTCGCTGCGCCATAATAGCTAGAATAATGTAGACGGCGCTACGAGCTGGAGTGGCGGAATTGGCAGACGCACCAGACTCAAAATCTGGCGCTGTTCAACAGCGTGGGGGTTCAACTCCCCCCTCCAGCACCAACAAAACAATTTGGTTACTACAGGCACGCTGCGGTTGCATACCGAATAGACACCGGTGGTCGTCACTGTTGCGCCGGCTGTTTTTCGCTGTCCGCGCCTTCGGACGGAGCGGATGGAGATTGCGGTTCCGCAATGGGTGAGGTCCGGTGAAGGTCGGCAGTGTAGTAATCGAAGAACGCTTGCCCGGGCGGCGCAACGCTCACCGTTTCCCTGCACTGACCTGTGTCAGTGCGCTTAACGGCGCGGCGGAATAGCCAGCCTTCCGGAGCCATGCGGCCACCCGCGGGATTAAAATCGATTTCTGCGGATTTGACCATTGCTTGATAGTGGGTAACAAAACCACTTGACGAGTAAAGGTCCATTGCAAATTCTCCGCCGGCGGGGCCAGCGCTCAGGACTCCCAGGAGGTTTTCTTTGATAGCCGGCGCGACCTTCGTGCCGGGCAGGGAAACACTCTCGTGAAAAAGCATGAAACGCTTATCCAGCCCATATGAGATGGAAAGAGTCACCGTTCCTGACGGCTTTGCTCCTACCGTCTTGCCGCTCCATGTGCCAACCATCCAATCAAGACGCTGAAAATCAGGTGAGGGAGGGAGCTGAATGGTATAGGCCTCCGAGGAACGCTGCCTGGCGCTGAGGGGCGCGCAAGCGAAAACACAAAGAGCTATTACACACGCCAATTTCATTTGAATTCAAGCCTCCCGGCTTTTTTCTTCCAAGCCAAGCCTAAATGGGTGCGGCGGTGCAGGAAAATCTGCGCGCCGGCTAGCGCGGACTGCCTCACCATCTCCTCGAATTCGGTCCTGGTGTACGCGGCCCGCACCGAGTCGCCATAGAGCCTCTTCATCGTACCCGTATAATGGCGGCCATACAACGCAATATGCGGCGCCAGAGCCAGTCGCGAAGGCCGGCGCAAATCACGAAGAAGCACTACGCCTCCAGCCTTCGCCACTCTGGATATTTCGCTGAAAGCCATGGCGGGATCGCTGAGATGATGAAGCACGGAGTTGGACCAGATGATAGCGAACCTTTCATCCACAAAAGGCAGCCGGACCGCATCCGCCAGGCAAAAATTCACGCGGCCGGTCAGCCCTTGCGCACTGGCTGACCGGCGGGCATAAGTAATCATCGCCGGTGACCGGTCAACTCCCATGAGTTTCAGCCCCGGGGATCGCTCAGCGATCTTAAGCAGAATGGATCCGGGACCTGCACCCACATCCAGCGCCCAGCCCTCTGCTACATTGAGGTCAAGCACCTGCTCGACGAACGTGTTATCGACGCCATTTAAATACGCCTGAGCGGCTGAGGAGGCGTAAGCCTCCACTTCGCCTGGCTCATCCATGACTTCGGGTTCGGGTTGCCTTCGTGACGTGAACCACGCCATACCGGCCGGATCAACTCTGCTTCAGAAAGTTAGCTCTGCCAGTTCTCTTTCAGCGCTCACCCCACTTCAGTTTCTGGCGCAGAATATCGAAGTAAGTCTTGTGAGGCGGCTGAATGAGCCTGATGGCGTTTGGCGCTTTCTTAATGCGGACGCGGTCATCGCTGCGCAGGGCAACCGCCACCTGGCCATCAACGGTCAGGTATACGGATTCCTGATGATCCCTCATTGCTATTTCAAGGCGAACGGAATCCGGCAGAACGATAGCCCGGTTGGTGAGCGTATGCGCACAGATCGGGGTGACGATGAATGCGTTCACCTGAGGCACTACGACCGGACCTCCTGCGGCGAGAGAATAGGCAGTGGAACCGGTGGGCGTGGCGACGATCAAGCCGTCCGACTTGTAAGTGGACATGAACCTTCCGTCTACCCAGACGTCAAAGTCAAGCAGCCGCGCTATCGCGCCCTTGTTCAATACGGCGTCGTTCAGCGCTAAATAGGAGGACACGATCGCTCCATCCCGCAGCACCTCAACTTCAAGGCGCACCCGGGGCTCGGCCTGATAGTTGCCGGCCAGAATGGTTTCCAGGGTGGGATAGAGCTCCTCCAAGGTGGTGACGGTGAGAAAGCCCAGCGCACCGAGGTTCACAGCCAGAATGGGGACAGGCCTTTCCTCTACTGCGCGCGCCGTTGCGAGAAGCGTTCCATCGCCGCCTAAGACGATCAGAAGATCGGCGAGAGAAGCGATTTCAGAGCGGGCCAGGCAGGGGGCGTCAGTTTGAGTGGCTGCTGCCGTTTCCTTATCCATCAGGACTTCGAAGCGGCGCTCCTGGAGCCATGAGACCAGAGCGGCTAAGGTTGGTTCGATGCCTGGCTTCCGGGGTTTTGAAGTGATCCCGATTTTCCGCATATCCATGCTCTAATCACTTGTTCGAACGGGACCAGTTCGGCGCGCTCAGAGTCAACCCCGCCGGGCAGGGAGCGGCGGTCCCCGCAAAAAGCCGGGCCGATGCTGCGCGCCCAAGCCGCCCCAGAATCGAATTGCATTTCCAATGATATAACGGAACTCCCTTTGCATTGGTTTCCCTCTTACTACCAGGATAAAATAGCCGGTGGACGGCCCTTTCGGGATGGCAGCCCTCTAAAGCGATGGTTGGCCTGCTAGGGCGCATAACTCATCTACGGTTGCGGCTGGTTTGCGGCCGGAGGAACTGACGTAACGATGGGTCTTATTTCCGGGTAGCAACAGCGAAAGCGAGGTCGCATCTGGCGGCGCGAACCGGTCTCCTTGAAGTCCAGCATGTTTCAATTTCCTTTGGGGAAAAGCAGGTGCTCTCGGATGTCTCTCTCGAACTTGACTCCGCCCATAGCCTGGTCCTTTTGGGGCCAACAGGAAGCGGAAAATCCGTGCTGCTGAAGTTGATAGCCGGCTTGCTAAAACCGGATTCCGGGGACATCATCATCGACGGCAACAATATAGTTCCGCTGCGCGAGGCTGAGTTGTACGCCATAAGGCGGCAAATGGGAATTGTCTTTCAAGAGGGTGCGCTCTTCGATTCGCTTTCCGTTTATGAGAATATTGCCTACCCTTTGCGCGAAGCCGGTGAAAAAGACGAGAGCAAGATCGAGGATTCAGTGCGGCAGGTGTTGGGCTTTGTGGAAATGGAAGAAGCCATCGAGAAAATGCCATCCGAGTTGTCCGGTGGAATGCGGCGCCGGGTTGCAGTAGCGCGAGCGATTGTGGCCCGGCCAGGGCTGATGCTTTACGACTCTCCAACCGCCGGCCTGGATCCGATCACGGCCCACACCATCAACGTCCTGATCGCGAAACTGCGCGATTTGCAACACGTCTCCTCGATTCTGGTCACGCAGCGCTTGCAGGACGCTATGCTCCTGAGCCGGTTTGTTTTTTCGCCGGAAACGCGACGCTTAGTTCCGCTCGATTCGAGCGGAGGCCAGGATCCCACTGAGTCCACTCACTTCGTGCTCCTGAAGGATGGAGCCGTCCATTTCGCTGGCCGCCGCGATGAACTGGTGAAGTCGAGAGACCCTTATGTGGCGAGGTTTATTTCTTGATGCGCTCCATTGGCGGCCTGCGCGCGCCGGGTTGCAGAACGGCCGTGATCTGCCTCAGTTTTGGCGACTCCCGAGAAAGGAACACGAAATATGCCTCAGCGCAAAGAACTGACATGGGGACAACTGCGAGTCGGACTGATGGTTGGAATCGCGCTGCTTATCCTGATCGTGGCGATTTTTTTCATCAGCGGCCAGGTGAACCTGCTGGGTGGAAACTACACTCTGAATGCCTACTTCCCGCAGGCGAAAGGATTGGCGAGCGGAGCGCAGGTTCAATTAGCCGGGGTTTCTGTGGGAAACGTCAGTCAGATTTCGCTTTCCTCCTCGCAAGATCCGCGCCAGGCTGTGCTCGTGGCGATGAAAATAGCGGGCCAATACAAGAGCGATATCCGCGCCGACTCTGTAGCGCAGATCCAGACAGCCGGTTTGCTGGGCGAAGGCTTCGTGAACATTAGCCGGGGCACTGCCGGCCAGCCTGTTTTGCAACCCGGAGCGTTTGTGAAGACTAAACAACAGGCCGACATCCGGCAGGTGGTGCAGAACGCGAACGACGTGCTTTCCAATCTCACCGACCTAAGCTCTAAGTTGAACCAGATCACAAATGAAATCTCGACCGGCCACGGTACAATCGGAAAGTTTATTTACGATCCCGCCCTTTACAACCGCCTGAATGATGCCATCTCGAAATTACAGATGGTGACGACTGACATATCAGGAGGGAAAGGCTCGTTAGGCAAGCTGCTGACCGACGATACCCTCTATAACAAGCTCAATTCAACGGTGGACAGGGCTGACCAGATGCTAGATCAGGCGCAACACGGCCAGGGCACATTGGCCAAGCTCATCAATGACCCTTCAATGTACAACAATCTCAATACAACGATTATCAAAGCGCGAGACCTGATGGACAGCGTCAATCAAGGTCATGGGACTCTGGGTAAGCTCGTCAAAAATCCTCAGCTTTATAACCACCTGGATGCCGTGGCGAAGAATATGGATACGATCACCGGCAGGATGGCGAATGGAAAGGGATCCCTGGGCTTGCTTTCCACCGACAATCGCCTTTACAACAACCTGGCGCAAAGCTCAGAATCACTGCGCGATTTCCTCACCGAGTTTCGAAAGAATCCAAGAAAGTTCCTGACCCTTCACCTGCACATTTTCTAGCGGGTTGCTGAAAAAGGGCTTGGAGTGGGTCATCCCAAGCGTTTATGGCTGCAAACCAACTGCCCATGATGGGCAGAAACCCGGCGAGTTTCAGGACAGGTTGTAGCGCAGCGTTCGTTTTGCGTAACGCTGCGGCTTTCCCCGGGTTACCCGGCCAAAAGCCGCAGAGCCTGCCCTGAGCGTAGCGAAGGGGTCAAAGTACCGATCTTGCGCTACAAACCTGGAGAGATAAAAAGCGCGGGACGTCGAAGAAGATGCTGCCGGGGAAGAATTGTGCGATGATAACTATTTTTGCGGCGGCGCGAGGCCCAGTTGAATCCACACATGACACTTCCACAAGGCATCCTACTTTTTTTTGCAGCGGTTGTGGCCGGGATTATGAATGCGGTTGCAGGAGGCGGGAGCTTCTTTACGTTTCCAGCGCTCTTGTTCACCGGCGTGCCGCCTATTCCTGCCAACGCCACCTCGACGGTGGCCGTGTGGCCGGGCAGCGTGGCAAGCGCCAGCGCATACCGGAAGAGATTGCCGAAAAGCTCCAGGATGCTGGCGCCTCTGATTATTGCGAGCCTTGCCGGGGGCTTGCTTGGCGCCACCATCCTCCTTCACACACCGCAGGAAACGTTTCTTCGCATCATCCCGTTTCTTTTTCTCGGAGCAACCCTGCTATTTGCTTTCGGGAAGAAGATCGCCAAGGGCTCGGAGGCAACTGAACAAAAACAGACTCAGCCATCCTGGCGCGCAGTTGGGTTGGTGACGGCCGTCCAGTTTGTCATATCAATATACGCGGGTTTTTTTGGCGGCGGCATGGGCATCCTGATGCTGGCTCTTTTTACCTTTCTGCCCTTCGCCGATATTCATGCCATGAACAGCGTCAAGACTCTGCTGGCCGCAGTATCGAATGGCGTTGCCATTATTGCCTTCGTGATCGCGAAGATCATCTTCTGGCCGCAGGCAATTCTCATGTTGACCGGCGCCATCTTGGGCGGTTATGGGGGCGCCCACTTCGCTCAGAAGATGAACCCTAAGCATGTTCGCACCTTCGTGATCGTGGTCGGTTTTACCATGTCATTCATTTTCCTGTGGAAGTACCAGTAGGCGAGTGCATTTGTAGCGGCGCTCTGTGATCGCTGAAGCTGAGCCTGAACCCGTCTTCATTATTTACCGAGCCGAGATTGAAGGTCGGCGCAGATAGCGGCGGCAACATCTCGCTGAGCGGTAAGCGGATCGCCCAGCGGACGATTGTAACTTCCCGCCCAGACGCCAACCTGGTCTTTCATACGAACAAGCCGGGCCAGCACTCGCAATTGATTGTTGGACGTGAACTCGCTGCCCTCAATAACATAACCAGCGCCTAGCTCGCGCCCGATGTCCCGAACGTCTTTTTTTCAGAATGCTGGTACTTAATTACCGCAGTCCGAGCTATGACCCTCAGAAGTCTCGGATCAGACCGGCCCAGCCGGGTGATCACCTCCTCCGTGATCGCTGAGCCTAGGTAGTCCTGCTTGGGATCACCGCTAACATTTGTGAACGGCATGACCGCCAGCGTGATGTTTTCGCGGGATTGCCTGCCGGACGCCATGGCTCGCGCAACGTGGTGAGGTATCTTAAGGCTGTAGAGTCCGAAGGCGAGAGCAAGCAACGCAGCGATGATAACGATAAGAGCAACCATAGCGCCTGAGCTTCCCAACCTGACTAGAGAGCGGCGTTTGAGAAGACCTGGCGCTGGCGATAATTGAGCGTTCGCTGAGTGGGTCGCGTTGTGGTCCGGGAGGGAGGGAGCGAGCGGCAGACCGATCCCGTTGTCTATTTTTGTCGCTCCGGCTGCCGAAGCTGGAAGCGGAGCGGGATCGTGAGCCGACGCCACTGGCGGGAGCTGCGGACTTTCTGAAACCTGAAAGTCTGCGTTACTTGACCCGGAGGCGCCTGGGCTTTCATTCGCCTCAGTCGCACCCTCTTCTACTGTTGCTTCTGTTACCCTCATGACAAAACGGTATCCGCGCCCGGGGACGGTTACAATAAATCGATTCTCGCCCCGTTTTTCGCCCAGAGTTTTGCGGAGAGCGGATACGCACTGCGTCAGGTTGTTTTCCTCAACCGTCGCTCCTGCCCAGATCTTCGTTATGAGCTCATCTTTCCCCACAGTTCGCCCGCTGTTTTTAACCAGCACGAGGAGAGTGTCAAACGCTTTCGCGTTGAGGGGCACGCGTTCAGCAGCGCGCCACAGGATTCGCTTCAGCGGGTCGAGGCGGAACGCTCCAAACAGGTAAAGATTCGATCCATCTTCGTCCACGGCGCCCTCACATCAATTCAGAAGATTTCAGCATGAGATTAAGGACTTTTCAGTTTAGGACCGCGTATGTTGAATCCCTCAGGGAGGGGATTCTCGACTGTAAAGGGAGACCGCTAACTATCGTAGGTTGGCCCTTTATGGGCGTCAAGTCGCTAGTTAGTTTACACCTAGCAAGTTAATTGCCCGCCTTGAACGGTAACTACTCTTCAAAGCTGTAGAGTGACCTGTGGACATGTGCAGATCGAGAGGGGAGTTTTTCGTAAGGCATACCAAATGCTGCTCCTACCTCAATATTCAGGACCCCTATCAGCTCTGCAATCAATGCAGGACCTCATCAAGGAGGCTTCCCGTGGCTACGATGCAATCAATCCGCTGGTTTAAAACTGTTCCCCTAACCGCAATGGCTGCCGCCTTCGTATTGGCAGTGTTGGTGTTAGGCATAGGCGCAGCCCCGGCCTATTCGCAATTCTCGTGTACTGCTACGGCGGGCAACGCAATCTGGAACATCAGTGGCTCCGGCAACTGGGACGTAGCCGGTAACTGGCTCCCGTCCACAGGCGTGCCCGACAGCAAGACCACGAGCGTTTGCATCCTGAACTCGGGGGCGACCACCGTCACGTTGAACACGTTCCAACTAGCGAACATGGACAACCTGACGGTCAACTCGGCGGACACCATAAGTGTTTCTGGTCTTGAAGTAGGTCTCAACGTCCATGGGACTTCGATCGCAAATGCGGGCAATATCGATTTTGCCGGAGGCGATGACCTCAGCAGCGGCCTGGCGATCTTCAACAGCGCCACGCTCAGCGGTGGTGGAACGCTTACGCTTTCGACGGCCGCCGGAGGCGGCGACGCCTACATCTTTGCTGCAGCCCACACGACGCCAACGCTCACCAACGTCGATAACACTTTGCAGGGAAATGGTGTCATCGGAGCGGGGGGAGGGACTGGGGCCCTTGCATTGGTGAATGACTTGGGCGGGACGATCGACGCCACCACCGCCAGCGGGCAGATTGCCACGCTGACGCTGAATCCGCCCGGTGGAGTAACGAACCAGGGCTTGATGGAAGCGACCAGCGGCACGCTTCAAATTCAGACCGCCGTTGCCAATGGCGGAGGCAAAATCACGGCCAACGGCGGAACAGTGGAACTGCTCAGCGGATCGAGCGTCACCGGCGGGACGCTGACCAACAAGGGCGGGACCTTGGAGACCGCTACCGCCAACGCGACCGTGCTGGACGGCAGCACGACGGCGGGCGCTGTGACGATTAACGGCACTTATACATCCAGCTTGGACACCGTCACCGACCTGAATGGGACGATCATCAACAAAGGCGTGATTCAGGTGAACGGGGGCAGCGGCAATTACTCGATCCTGGGTCTCGGCAGCCCCGGCGCGACGGTGGAGAACGTGACGCTCCAGGGCGGTGGCACTGTAACGCTATCCAGTACTGCTGCCGGCGGCCGCTACGCCGTCATCGAGCAGGTCGGGGACGGTCCCGCGACGCTGACCAACGTCAACAACACGATTCAAGGAAACGGGGCCATCGGCGGCAACATAACCGTTACCAATGAGTCGGGCGGAATGATCGACGCCACGACCTCCAGCGGACAACTCAGCACGCTGACGCTGGGCGGCTCGGGGTTCACCAATGCGGGCTTGATGGAAGCAACGAACGGCGGTGAACTGTTGATCGAGACCCCGGTGAACAACACCGGCGGCAACGTTACCGCCAACGGCGGCGCCATTGTCGTGGACAACACCATCACGGGCGGGACGCTGAATACCCTGAACGGCGGGACGATGGAAACCCTGCCCGGCGTGAACAACGGCGCCAACCTGATTGGAGTGGCCGTTTCAGCCGGGAGCGCCTATGCGACGGCGAACGACAACGTTACGGGCTTGCAGGGAACGATTTCCAATCACGGCACGATCCTGGTGAACGGCGGCGGAGTCCTTGGCATTGGCAGCAGCACGGCGCCGAACGTGACGCTTCAAGGCGGAGGAACCGTGACGCTCAAGACGTTGAGCGGCGGCTTCGAGGCCGGCATCGCGGGAGCATTCCATGTGAGCGGCGCAACCCTGACCAACGTCAATAACATCATCCAGGGAAACGGGAGCATCGAGGGTCTGGCGCTGGTGAATCAGTCGAGCGGCGTGATCGATGCCACCACCGCCAGTGGGCTGAGCAATACTTTGACCCTGTCAGGCGGGAGCCCGATCACGAACCAAGGTTTGATAGAAGCGACGAGCGGAGTGCTCGTGATTGACGGCGGGACGACCAACAATGCTGGCGGCAACATCACGGCCAACGGCGGCACGGTGCAACTGGTTGGCGCCATCATCCAGGGCGGTACGCTGAATACGGCGAACGGCGGGACGATCGAGACCACGACGGACCTCGACTCCGCCACGCTCGATGGAAGCACGGCCTCGGGCGCGGTCACGATCAACGGCGCCTACACGGTGTCCACCGATACTTCAACCTCGATCAAGGGGACGATCACAAACCACGGCGTCATCCAGGTGGGAGCTAGCGGCTCGAACGCGGCCTTGCTTATCAGCGCCAACACGACGCTGAACGACGGTGGCGCGGTGAATCTGTCGACCAGCACGACGGGCGGCGTCGCTGTCCTGGAGCAGAGTGGCGGGAGCTTTACGCTGACCAATGTGGATAACACGGTTAAGGGGAACGGGATCATCGGGAACAACGGGCTGTCGCTCCTGAATGACTCGGGCGGCACAATTGAGGCCACAACCGCCAGCGGCCAGATCACTACGCTGACCATTAACGGTGGGGGGAAGGTTACGAACAACGGCACGTTTGAGGCGACGGCAGGAACAACGTTGCACGCGACCAACGTCACGTTCACCAACTTCAGCGGCAGCACACTGACGGGCGGCACCTACAACGCGAACGGAACCATTCAGATCAACTCGCTTGGCTTCGCGGGCGGTGAAATAGTCACCAACAACGCCAATATCATCCTCGATGGCTCAAACAGCGGCGCGTCAGCGATTCTGGACCTTGCCGGCAAAAACGCGCTCTCGGCGCTGGCGGCCAACCAAGGCAACTTCACGGTAGAAAACGGCGGCAACGCTGACTTTACGACGGCTGGAAACTTGAGTAATTCCGGTACGGTGAATGTCGCCGCCAACACAACGCTGACGACTGGTGTGGGCGGCGCGAGGAACTATACGCAATCCGGCGGAATGACCACGGTGAACGGAACGCTGAAGTCGTCCGCGGTGGCCATTAACGGCGGCCTGCTGAATGGCACGGGGACAGTGGCGGGGGCTGTGAGCATCGGTTCTGGCGGTACGATCGAGGCCGGCGACGCGCCGGGGACGATCAACATCAACGGCTCGCTGGCGATTGGCGGCACGCTGAATGAAGTCATTACTTCAAGCGGCTTCGACGCGCTGAATATCACCGGCACGCCGGGATCGCTGACGCTGGGCTCCGGCAGTACGCTGGATATTCTGCTGGCGTCTGGATACGACCCTGCCGCAGGAACGAGCTTCACCATCGCTAACTTCACGGGTGGACTTACCGGAACATTTGGCAGCATTGCCAACGACACGTTCAACAGCGGCACTGAGGAATGGAATGTCGCCTACAACAGCGGGGACATCGTGCTGACGGCTGGAAAGGTGAGCACGCCGCCGACAACGGTTGATGCGAACTGGACGACTGGGTCGCCCGCGAGTTGGACGACCGCCTCAAATTGGGCGTGCTCTCCGGGAGCTTCAACCTGTGTTCCGAGCAACGGGACGCCAACGAACACCGTCTACGACGTGAATATCGACAACACGGCGAGCGGGGCCACGATGGTGCTCTCGACGGCGGAGACGGTGGATACGCTGGCACTCACCGCCGGGACGCTCGATATCGCCTCGGGCGGGAGCCTCAATCTGGCGAACCAGACGAATGGGATTACGGACATACCCAACGGCACGGGCCTTTCGATTGCAGGCAGCTTCACGGCAGGCTCGAATAATGGCTTGGCGAAACTAACCAGCGTCGAAGGTGCTTTGACCCTGGATAACGGTCAGACAACCGGCGTGACGCCGTCTGGTGGAACGCTCACCGTGAGTAACACAGGTAGCGTGAATGTGTCGACGGCTTCCACCGTGCTAGCCGTGACCGGCAACCTCAGCAATTCGGGTGCGGTAGCAGCGGCAGGCGGCGGCGCGATCACCACGACCGGGAATTACTCGCAAACCTCGGGCAAGACCACGATCAACGGCGGGTCGCTTGGAGTGGGGGGTGGACTGACAAACAGCAGCGGGTCTAATCTTTACGTCCAGAACGGTGGTTCCGTAAGCGCCAGCTCGGTGGATAATTCAGGAGCAATCATCACCGGCAACGCCACAAGCGATTCGGGCAACAATGCGCTGACTGTGACCGGAGCATTCACGAACAATACGAATGGCTCATTGCAGTTAGAGGCGAATAAGGACAATGCGACGGTAGGGTCTTTCAGTAATGCGGGCAGCGTTTCGCTGGCAACCGGGACCAAGCTCACCGTGAATACCGGAGACTCGTACACACAGTCGGCGGGAACTACGGACGTGAACGGTACGCTGATGTCGCCCACGGTCAACATCAATGGCGGCACGCTCAGCGGTAATGGCGCGGTACAGGGCAATGTGACCGTCGGGAGTGGCGGCACGCTGCTGCCGGGCGGAACAGGAACGCCGGGCACGCTCGCCGTCAACGGCAACCTCAGCTTTACTGGAGGAACGCTCGATGAAACCATCAATTCCGGCGCGGACAACGGTTACAGCGTGCTGAACGTGACCGGGGCGCTCGACCTGGCGGGCGGCGCGGATCTGGATATTCTGCTGGCGGATGACTTCACGCCCACCGCTGGCGAGCAATTCCTGTTCGCGACGGCGGGGAGTCTGAGCGGTCAATTCACGATTACCGATCCCATCTTTGACAGCGGGCAATTCGAGTGGACGCTCTCCACCACGGGCGATGCGGTGGATATTTTTCTGACCGTCGAGCGCACAACGGCGCCACCGCCGACGGTTCCGGAGCCGGCAAGCCTGTTCCTGTTTGGCACGGGCTTGTTGGGATTAGCGTGGCTCGCGCGCCGGAAGATGTGCGTCGCCGCCACACAGGGATAGCCACGGGATGGACGGCAAGACCGGTAGCCCAGACCGGTAGCATAGACCCGAGGTGTATTCGGTCTGCGCCCCCCTCACACCAACTCGTAAGAGGTGCCAACTTCGATTGCGCCCTTAAGGGACCGCGCCACTGGGCAACGATCCGCGTGCATGGCGTGAACGCGCTCAATTAGATCGCGCTGAGCTTCTGCGGCGCGAAGTTTGTAATGCGCGTGAATTCGTTTGATGACCAGCGTGTTGCCGTCCAGCTCTATTTCGC
>JBOGJZ010000152.1:0-7253 GCA_050745645.1 Terriglobia bacterium
GCGCCGTCGCCGGTGAGATACTTTCCGGGATATTTTGACCAGTATTGCCGTTCGTAGCGTTCGGGATCGCCATAAATCGTGCGAAACATCGCCGGCCACGGCCGCGTGAGCGTCAGATAACCGCCGCTTCCCGGACCGACTGGCTGTCCTTTTTCATCGAGCACCTCGGCTTCAATTCCGGGAAACGGTTTAGTGGCCGATCCAGGCTTCGTCGGGGTAAGCCCGGGCAACGGAGAGATCATGATCATGCCGGTCTCGGTTTGCCACCACGTATCCACGACGGGACACCGCCCGCGCCCAATGTGCTGCTGATACCAGACCCAGGCTTCGGGATTGATGGGCTCACCCACCGAGCCAAGCACGCGCAGCGAGGAAAGATCATACCGGCCCGGCCACTCAGTCCCCCAACGCATGAACGTGCGGATGGCGGTTGGCGCGGTGTACAGAATGTTGACTCGATGCCGGTCGACGATTTGCCAGAAGCGGCCGCGGTCCGGGTAGTCCGGGCTGCCTTCATACATCAGGCTGGTGCAACCATTGGCAAGCGGTCCGTAAACAATGTAGGAGTGGCCGGTGACCCAGCCAATATCCGCCGTGCACCAGTAAACATCGTTCTCTTTCACGTCAAAAACCATGCGGTGTGTCAGAGATACGCCAAGTAGGTAGCCTGCTGAAGTATGCACCACGCCTTTGGGCTTGCCGGTCGTGCCGCTGGTATAGAGGATGTAGAGCAGGTCTTCGGAATCCATCGCTTCGGGGTCGCAACGGTCCGAAGCGCGATCGACCAGATCGTGCCACCACAGGTCGCGGCCGGCTTGCATAGGGCAGGCGGATTTTTCCCCGATCCGCCTCAGCACGATTACTTTTCCAATGCTGGGAGTGCCTTTCACAGCCTCATCCGCGTTCACCTTCAAAGGGACGACGTTGCCCCGGCGCCACGCGCCGTCCGCTGTCACCAACACTTTGGCTTGCGCGTCATTGATGCGCTCGCGCAGAGACTCGGCAGAAAAGCCTCCAAACACTACGCTGTGCGGAGCGCCGATTTTAGCGCAAGCCAGTAGAGTAACCGGCAGCTCCGGCGTCATGCCCATGTAGACGGCGACGCGATCTCCTTTGCGAACGCCCAGCGACTTAAGAGCGTTCGCGCAGCGGTTCACTTCCCGCTCGAGTGCCGCAAACGTCAACACGCGCGAATCACCCGGCTCTCCTTCCCAGATGATCGCCGGTTTATCGCGCCGCGAGGAAGCGGCATGGCGGTCTACACAATTAGCGGCGACGTTCAGCTTTCCGCCCACGAACCACTTTGCCCAGGGAGCTTTCCAATCCAAAACCTTATCCCAGCGTTTAATCCAGTCCAACCGCTCCGCCTCTTCCGCCCAAAAACCCTCAGGGTCCCGGCGGGCGCGCTCATAGACAGAGGCGTCGCGCCAATTGGCTTGCTTACGAAATTCTTCTGAAGGCGGGTAAACACGCTTTTCCTCAAGGAGCGCTTCCAATCTCTCTCGCTGCGGCGCCGCATGTTCTGTCATAGCTTAACCTCCGTTCATCAAGCCCTGAACCGGCGTTAGCGCTGGCCCGGACTGCCCTATCACGCCGGTCCACGGGCTTACAGCATACTGAAAAAAGTCCGGTCAGGAAACTCCCGGCGCACAATCCAGATTTTCCGAGGCGTTCTGCGAGAGAATTTCCCCGCTCCTTACGCCGGATTATTCATGAACGTGCCAGACAACGGTGGAAGGGCACGGTTTTAACCGTGCCCTTATGGGTGTCCAACAGGATACCTACGTTTCGCGGCGCGAAACGAGAAAGTGAAAGAAGTCCGTGTTTTCGGCGGGGTTGAAACCCCGCCCTTCCGCAGACGCTAATCCCTTCATGAATAATGCAGGTTACGCCTCTTGAGAATTTTACTGTCTCATGGGTCTCATTCGTCTCCATCGTCTCATCTGGAATTGTTAGGCTGGAGGAAGGCGTAAATCGAGGCGCCTTGAACCCATGTCTCTCATTCATCGCAACCCCTTCCTCACCGAAAAGGAACTGGCCGCAAGGCGGGTCAATGCCCGTAAGTCCACCGGTCCCCGCACCTCGCGGGGCAAGGCGCGGATGGCCCTGAACGGCTTAAAGCACGGCGGTTACGTCGTGAACCTGCGTGAAAAGCTGGCGGCAATGGAAGACCGGGAAGCCCTGGCGATCTACGACAAGTTCGCGCGCGCTTGCACCCTCCGGGTGGGGAGCGAGCGCGACCGGCAAGAGGCGGAGCGGCTGGCGGCGCTGGTTTGGTGCGCCGCCCGGCCTCGGGGAGCGAGGAGAGTAAAGCCGGCAAGTGCTTTAGAATCCATAGCAGGCAAGACGAAAGGTCAAGTCCTATTCCGGATTCGGATTAAGGACCCGTGGCAACGCTTGGGCGTGACTTTCTGGCGGCAGCAGCGGCGCTACGCCCTCGCGAACTTACTGCGGCGGACGCTCCTTGGTAGCCGCCCCCGCGAAGCTGGTCCTGTGCCAATGTGGGGGAGCGGGGTCCTGGAGTTTCTGTTATGGGGGAATGGCGGCGCGGAGCCGGCGATCCCCATGGAAGATAGTTGGCGGGTTCAGCGGTACCGGATGCGGCCTCCATCGTCGTGGGAGGGAGAGAAATTGAAATGGCAGGCGATATCGCCCCGGTAACATTTTACGTTGCGCTATGCGGAACGTCGACGGACCGAGGCGGTGCGTGCTACCATTTGTTACGTTGTCGCGTAGACCGGTAGCGGCGGCTTCTTCAAATCGCCGGCCAACCGCTTGGTCTCCGGCGGCGCTTATGTCAGGCTTCGGGCTCTGCGCAACCGACGCTCGCGAACCCCGCCAGGTCCGGAAGGAAGCAACGGTAACGAGCCTCTCTGTGTGCCGCGGAATACCCGGGGCCTGGCTTCAGATTCCGCAATTTCAAATGTGAAATTTTTAGATTCAGGATTTCATGTCCTACCAAGTCATCGCCCGCAAGTACCGGCCACAAACCTTTGATGAAGTTGCAGGACAGCGCCTGGTTTGTGAGACTCTGAAGAACGCGATCACCTCCAATCGCGTGGCGCACGGCTACATTTTTTCCGGCGCCCGAGGCGTAGGCAAGACGACGATGGCCCGTCTGCTGGCGAAGGCGCTTAATTGCATTCACGGGCCCACCGTGAAGCCGTGCGGCGAGTGTGATTCCTGCCGCGAAATTGCCGCCGGCAATTCAGTGGACGTGCTGGAAATTGACGCCGCCTCCAATCGCGGCATCGATGAAATCCGCCGCCTGCGCGAAAATGCCCGCTATCTGCCCGCGCGAGACCGCAATAAGATTTTTATCATCGACGAAGTTCACATGCTGACCACCGAAGCATTCAACGCTCTGCTGAAGACGTTGGAGGAACCTCCGGACCGCTCGCTCTTCATCATGGCCACGACGGAAGCGCACAAGCTTCCTGCCACGATTCAGTCTCGCTGCCAGCATTTTGCCTTCCGGCTTCTGGACTACTCCGAGATCATGTCGCGGCTCAAGGAGATATCCGGGAAGGAAGGCGTCGAGGCATCCACCGGCGCTCTGGGCGCGATTGCCCAGGCGGCCGAGGGCAGCATGCGCGATGCGCTGTCGCTTCTCGACGAGGTCATCGCCGCCTGTGGAGCGCAGGTGGACGAAGAAAAGGTCCGCCAGTTGTTGGGCGTGGCGCCATCGCGCCTGCTCGCCGCTTTGGCCGAGGCGCTCCATGCCGGCGATTCCCGGCGCGCGCTCGAACTCGTCAGCGAGGTAGCAGCGGAAGGTTATGACTTAAGCGATTTCTGCGGCGAGTTTACACGCCTAATACGAAACTTGATGGTAGCGCGGAGCTGCGGAGCAGAGAGCCCGCTTTTGCAAATTCCGGATGAACACCGCAATGCGATCCAGAGGCTCGCCGGCCTGTTCACTGAGGAGGATCTCACCCGCTTCTTCCAAATTTTGCTGCGCGCGCAGAGCGAGATGCGCACCTCGCTTCAGCCTCGTTTCCACCTTGAGCTTGCGTTGATGAAGCTGGCGCACGCCCCGAAGCTCGCTTCTATCGAAAGCCTGCTCGGCGCCTTACGAGATCCCACGACGGTTCAACGCAGCGGCGAAGCCGCTCCTGCCAACCCGGCGCGCCCATCCCCGATGGTAACGCCACCGCCGGAACCTAAGCCGGTCCAGTCCGCCCCAGCGCCGGCTTTACGACCAGGTCTACCCAAGTCCTTACCAGCCCGCGAGCCGGCTGCGGCCGAAGGCGCGCCCATGGCATCACCGCCGCCTGCTGCGCCTCGCCAGGCTGACCCACTCGCGCCTGCCGCGGTAGATGATGCCCGGCTTTCTGCTATTAAGAACATCCTCTTCGAGCAATCCCGCTTCCTGAGCAGTTGCCTGAACCCGGTCGCCGGATGGCGATTTGAGAACGGCGAGGTCCATTTCATTTACTCCAGGGATGGCTCGTGGGCGGCTGACCTGCTGAAGAGCCGAGAGCACCAGACAAAGCTGCGCGCCGCGTGTGAGAAGGTGCTGGGCGAACCCGTTAAAATCTATGTTACACTCAACTCGGAAGACCGTCAGCCTGCCGCGCAACGGCCAAGCGCTCAGGAACGGGCGCAGCGTGATCCCGCCCTGGCTGCCTTTCAGAAACGCTTCGATTGCATGGTGATAGACGTCAAAGACCTGAGCCGGGGGTAAGCCATGAAAAATCTGCAACAAATGCAGCAGATCATGAAACAAGTGCAGCAACTCCAGGAACAGCTACAGCAACAGTTGGATCAGCTTGTTGTTGAAGCTTCGTCTGGCGCCGGCATGGTGAGCGTCAAGATGAATGGCCAAAAGCTGCTTTTTTCAGTTCAAATCGATCCCGAAGTCTTTTCCTCCAAAGACGCCGAGATGCTTCAGGATTTGATCGTGGCGGCTGTTAACGAGGCGAACCGCAAGGTGGATGAGCAACTAGCCAGCCGTGTGGGCAATTTGACTGGCGGCCTGAACCTCCCAGGCATGACTTAGGCCGGCGCTGGAAAAGATTCGGTCCGTGCCATTCTGAGTGCCTTCGCTTCACTCAGGCAGGCTCTTCGCTTGTCATCCTGAGCCGATTCGCTCCTATTCGAATCGCTCTGAGCCCGTTCGCTCCTAATCGTTGTCATTCTGAGCGGAGCGAAGAATCTCAGGGCAGGCTCCGCGAAGAAGCGAGGCTTTTTCGCGAGATTGCGTTCCGGAAATGCGGCCTCACGTGCGGGCACTGATTGACGCCAGGCGCGGTACGCGTTGGGATGTGGCGGCTCCCGCACTCCTTGTGACGCCGGACGCACGGGCAGATGTTTTCTGAGCGCCGCTGGCTTGCCCAGCTTACTCCATGACCATATTTGCCGGACCGCTCGACCGCCTGATTGATGAACTCAAGCGGCTCCCCGGAATCGGTCAAAAATCGGCCCAGCGCATTGCATTTCACATCGAGCGCTCCTCGCGCGAGGAGGCGGAGCGACTGACTCGCGCCGTTCTCGACGTGAAAGACAAAATCAGATTGTGCAGCCAGTGCAACAACCTCACCGAACAGGACCCCTGCGTCATCTGCTCTAGTCCGAACCGGGATCACTCGGTAGTCTGCGTGGTGGAAAGCCCGTACAACGTGCCTGGCATCGAGCGTACCCACGAGTTTCGAGGCCTTTACCACGTCCTGCACGGCGCCCTCTCGCCGATCGAGGGAATTGGTCCCGAAAATTTGAAGCTCAAGAACCTGATCGAACGGCTTAAGAGTGGAACGGTCAATGAGATTATCGTGGCCACCGACCCCAACGTCGAAGGTGAGGCCACGGCCGTGTACCTTTCAAAACTTCTGAAGCCGCTCGGAGTCAAAGTTACGCGCATCGCGATGGGGATACCCGTCGGTTCTGAGCTCGAGTTCGCGGACGAAATCACCATGCTTAAAGCCATGGAAGGACGGCGGGAGATTTAATATGGCGTGTTGCTGAAGAAGTTCGTTTTGTCATGCTGAGCCCCTTCACTTCACTCAGGGCAGGCTCTTCGCCCGTCATTCTGAGCGCAGCGAAGAATCTCTGCGGGCTCAGGGCAGGCTCCGCGAGGCATCTGCTTGTCGTATTGAAAGGGAAGAGCTTAGATTCTTCGCGAGTTTACCCTGAGCGAAATACGGAGATCCTTCGCTGCGCTCAGGATGACAAGCGAAGGGCTCAGAATGACACACTCCAAGCCCTTTTTCAGCAACCTGTTATAGCTTGTTATGCTGAAGCGTTTTGCATCTATTCGAATCGCTCTGAGCCACGCGAATCCGCTCAGCATGACAAACCGGGGTTTTTCAGCGGTCTGTTAAATTAGTGGACTAAGTAATCCCAAGGCCAGGAGCTGCTATGACGCTTACTTCCCGTTCCTTTCTATTTCATAGGCTGGTCCCTGTCCTCGCTGTGTTCATGCTGGCGGGCGCGCCGGCGCTTGTAGCGCAAACCAGACCGGCCATTCAACTCACCGTGGACGCAACACAGGCGCCGATGAAGATCATCCACACCACGATGGTTATGCCGGTGCATTCCGGTCCCTTAACTTTGTACTACCCCAAATGGATTCCAGGGGAACACGCCCCGGACGGTCCAATTGCCAACTTGACTGGCCTCAAAATCACGGCCAATGGCCAGCGCGTGCCGTGGCGCCGGGATTTGCTGAACATGTTTGCGTTCCACCTTACCGTGCCGGCCGGCGTCACCGAGATCGATGTGTCACTCGATTACATCGAGCCTCAAGAAACTTCGGGCTTTAGCGCAGGAGCCTCAGCCACTGACAAGTTGGTTGTGATTAGCTGGAACCAGAACCTGCTTTACCCGGCTGGCATTCCCGCTCAGCAGATCATTTACGATCCCACGCTGCGTCTGCCGCAAGGTTGGAAATTTGGAACGGCGCTGCCCATTGCTCACGAGATCGGAGGCGAAATCCATTTCAAGCCTGTCTCACTGAACCGTCTTGTCGATTCCCCAGTTTTGGCAGGCCAGTACCTGCGCGTCATTAACGTGACGCCGCCGGGTGAACCCATCCACCACGAAATCGATCTCGCTGCGGACAGCGAAGCAGCGCTGGCAATGACTCCGCAGACCCAGAAGGATTACACCCATCTGGTGGCGGAGACCGGCAAACTTTTTGGCACGCGCCATTACCGCGACTATCACTTCTTATTAACTCTCAGCGATCATGTGGCGCACTTCGGGCTTGAGCATCACGAATCCGATGACAGCCGGATACCAGAACGCACGATCATTGA
>JBOGJZ010000153.1:0-4514 GCA_050745645.1 Terriglobia bacterium
CTGTTTTTCGTCCGCATCGCCCGGGCGGATGGAGGGCGCTCCAGCCGCGATCTCGTGGCCATGGCGCTCTGCTTTGTGCTGGCGCTGCTTTCCAAGGAGCAGGCGCTCACCTTGCCGCTCGCCGCAACGATCTATGAACACGCCTACCGCGATGACCGGAACTCCACAAGCTGGACGCAGAAATTCGCCCGTTATCGAATTCTGTGGGCGCTGACAGGAGCGTACATCGTTATCCGCGTTCAGCTTCTTGGGGCGCTTGCGCCCGTGAACCAGATGCCTTCGCTCAGTTGGACGCAAGCCGTCTATTCCGCGCTGGCGCTCAGCGGCCAATACGTGGTCAAAATGCTCTGGCCGCGCACGCTGTGCGCTTTTTACGTATTCCACCCGAGCAAAACTCCTCTCGATCCACGCGCGCTCGCTGGCCTTGCCGTATGCCTGCTGGCGCTGGCGGCATATCTCGCGCTGTGGAAACGCGCCCGAATGGCGTCGTTCGGTTTCATCTGGTTTTTCATCACGCTTCTGCCCGTGTTGAACGCCCGCTGGATGGCGGCCAACGTCTTTGCGGAGAGGTACCTTTATCTGCCTTCGGTGGGCCTGTGCTGGGTATTCGGTTGGTGCGTGCTGAGTCTGTGGGATACCGCTTCGAGGCGGCGGCTTGGCTGGGCGGTCCCGGCTGGATTGTCCGTGATTCTCGCTCTGTACGCCGCGCGCATCATCACCCGGAATTGCGATTGGCGGAACGACGTGCGGCTTTACACGGTTACATTGATTCAGCAGCCGGAAGCCTATGAAATTTTAAACAATCTCGGCGCCGTCTATTGGAAGCAAGGCAGGGCGGAATCAGCCCGGCGCGAGTGGACGGACGCACTCTCGCTTCACGAGCGAAACACCATCGTGCTGAACAACCTCGGCCTCTATTACTCGCACGAAAAGAAATACTCACAGGCGGTAAGCTACTTCCAGCGCGCCATGCTGCTAAAGCCTGCTTACACGGATCCGCATCTAAATTTGGGCATAACCTACGTGAAAATGGGTGACAACCAGGCCGCTGAGCTGCAACTGAGAGCGGCTGAGGCGCTTGCTCCACTGAACGTTCGCGCTCACAATGAATTAGGCAAGCTTTATCTTGGGAGGAACGAAGTGGATATGGCCGAGCGTGAGTTTCGGCTCTCAGCGCAAAGCGAGCCGAACTCCACGGCGTTCGATGAGCTCGGGCAAGTTTCGGCAAGAAGCAAGCGGTTTGACCAGGCTCATCAGATGTTTGAGCGGGCGCTCGGACTCAATTCATTTGATAGCGTCGCGCACTTCGGTCTGGCGTCAATCCTGGCCGGCGAGGGCCGCAATGCGCAAGCTGAAAAGCAGTATCAGGAAGGCTTGGAAACCGATCCGGCCAACCTCCAGGCCAGGACCAAGCTTCAGGCGCTGAAACTCGATGTCGCGCGCGCCAAAATATCGGCGCTCAACCTGAAATGACACAACGCTGGAATATGCGGGTTTATCTGCTTGTTGGCCTGGCCGTGTTATTCACGGCAACCGCCATTTTCCCGGCGCCTGGTTCGCCAAACGGCGCCTCGCCTGCCATCGAGAATTACGTCCGCCGGTTTGAGGCCAATTATCACGGTCTGCGCTCGCTCGAAGCCGATTTCTCGCAGTCCTATTTCGCCTGGGGTAACAGGCGAGTGGAATCCGGCAAGGTCTACCTCGCCCCGTCCGGCAAAATGCGGTGGGTTTACGATCAGCCGGAGCCGAAGGTTTTCGTCTGTGATGGCAAGCAGATATTTCTTTACGTGCCGGCCGAAAAGCAGGTCACCATTTCCTCGCTGCATGACGATCCGGATGCTCGCTTGCCGCTGGATATTCTGGTTTCCCACTTACCTTTGAGCAGGGTCTTTTCGCGCGTGGAATTTGCAGATCAGGCGCTCAAAGCTGAGCCGGGGGACCGCGTGATCCGCGGCTATCCCAAGGCAAGGTACAGCAAGGATTTCCGGAGTTGTCTCATCGAGCTTACGCCGCATTTCGATGTGCGGCGGCTGGTGGTCTTCTACCCCGACAATACCACGATGCAGTTCACGTTCGAGCACATCGAGCGCAATAAGCCCATGGACCCCGCGCTCTTTGCCTTCTCGCCGCCACCCGGCGTCGAAATCATCCATCAATAATAGTAATTAATGGTAATACTGATAATAACGGGCTAGCTTAGAGTGCGGCGCCTTGGCGCCGCTTTTGTAGAAACGCGGCTGACGGCAAGCATGGCTTCGGAGTCTATGTGACAACTGCGAATTTGATTTGTAGCGGCGGCTTTACGCCGCCATTTGGCGAGATAAACTCGCCGCTGCATAGGCCAAATTGACCCGCTGCCTACAGAAGCGCTCACTGTCCCGGCGTGAGCGCCCGAGCCGATGCTATACTGATGCGAGAGGAGCGGCTAAATGAAAATCGCCCGTGCCGGCATGCTGACGACGGCGTTAATTCTGGGGCTTGCCTGCGGTGTATTGGCCCAACAACCTTTCCTTTCTCCCCCGGCGGCTAACGATAGCAACAATCGAGACATCCAAGCCAGTCTGAAGCGCTTCAGCGAAGTTTTCGGCGTCGTTGAGAAAAACTATGCTGTCCAGGTTGATCCGAATCTTGCCATCTACGGGCCTTCAGGAAGCAACAAGCTTGGCGCCATCCCTGCCATGCTTCGCAGCCTCGATCCGCACTCGAATTTCTTCGATCCGAAGCGGTTCGCCCAATTAGAAGAAGAAATGCAGGGCAAGTATTACGGCGTGGGGATGCAGATCGGACCGCTACCCAGTAAGACAGGGAAAATGGTGACGGTGGTCGAGATGCCGCTGCCCGATTCGCCAGCCTTCCGGGCCGGATTGCGCCCGGGAGACGTCATACTGGCGGTCGGCGGGAAATCAACGGCCAATCTTGATACGTCCCAGGTGGCGAATTTACTGCGCGGCCCGCAGGGCACCTCGGTGCAGGTAACCATCGCGCGGGAAGGCGCCGCAAAACCGCTGGAATTCACCCTGGAACGCCAGAAGATCATGCCGCGCAGTGTGGACACTGCCTTTTTGCTTCGCCCGGGGATCGCCTATGTCCACATTGACACGTTTAACGAAACGACTGACACGGAGCTAAGCGCAGACCTGGCGCGGCTCGACCCTGGAAACCTGAACGGCCTGGTCCTCGATCTACGCGGAAATCTCGGCGGCTTGCTGCAAGAGGCTGTGGAGGTATCCAGCCACTTCCTCCGCAAAGGGCAGTTGATTGTCTATCATTACGGACGCAGCTCGCCGCCTCAGCGTTATTACGTGGTCAACGGCGAAACAGGCCCGGAGTACCCGATTGTGGTGCTGGTCAACAGCAACACCGCCAGCGCAGCGGAAATCGTTACGGGAGCCTTGCAGGATCACGACCGCGCTTTGGTGATGGGCCAGCGGAGTTTTGGGAAAGGACTTGTCCAGACGGAATTTCCTCTGAGCGATCACACCATGCTGCTGCTGACCACAGCGCGTTATTACACGCCGAGCGGCAGACTGATCCAACGGGACTATTCGGGCGACTCACTCTATGACTACTATAATCACTACGACCCTGAGCCTCTTCCTCACTCCCAGGTACGCATGACGGATGGCGGGCGGGAAGTATATGGCGGAGGCGGGATCACGCCCGACGTCCCCGTTCCTCCCCGCAAGCTCAACTCAGTCGAGACCCGGCTGACGGCGGCGGATGTTTTCTTTGACTTTGGCCGCAGCTATCTAGCGCGCCACAAAACGGTGCCGGCCGATTTCACGCCCAACCGCAAAGTTCTCGATGAATTTCACAAGTTTTTGACTTCGCAGGACACTACGCTGACCAGCGAAGAATTCAAGGCGAATGAGCCGTTCATTGAGGAGCAGATCCGGATACAACTGCTGCGGACGGTCTACGGCGCAGACGCCGCGAGCCACGTTGCCGTAGAAAACGATCCACTAGTCCAGCGGGCTACTGCCAGCTTAACGCAGGCCAAAGAATTGATGGTCCGGGCGCAGCGCTATATGGCCAGCCGTGGCACGCAGTAGAGGCGCCGCGAAAGACGCCAGGCGGCCGACCGCATGGACTTATGACTGTGGGGATTGAGGTAGACAAAAGATGAAGCGGACTGGGCGCGTGCTGTGGTTTGTGGTTTCCCTGATCATCTTAGGGGCCATCCTGGGCGGGGTTTACGGGAGCCGCGTCGAGGCGACCGGAGACAATCCAGACGAATCAAACATGCAGGCCAGCCTCAAGGAATTTACCCGCATATACAGCATCGTGCAATCGCAGTACGCGACCCCTGTCAGCCCGGATCAAAGCATTTTTGGACCCGCCGGCAGCATGACGGTAGGCGCAATTCCCTCCATGTTGCGGAGCCTCGACCCGCACTCCAATTTTTTCAGTCCCAAGGCGTTCACCCAGCTCCGTGAGGATCAGGAGGGCAAGTATTACGGCGTAGGAATGGTGATCCGCCAGCGGCTTAACCAGACGAACCAGTTGGTGACAGT
>JBOGJZ010000154.1:0-10980 GCA_050745645.1 Terriglobia bacterium
AATTCTGAACCCATTCGACCGGGGACCTTGTTATAGATCGACAGGTAAAATAGCCCGTTCTTTTCAACCATACTCGCCGCGTTGCGGATCGCTTGCCACATATCGCCCGTATGATGCAGAGAGCCCCAGGCGTAGACCACGTCCGCCTTGGGAATCGAGCCTAGGAATGCGGTATCTAGGATAGAACCCTCATGAATTTCCCAGTTTGGCGGTTCTCCGGCTCGCCGCCTCAATTCTTCGCAGCACCGGACGGAAAATGGGTCCACGTCAATACTGGTAATGGCCCGTGCGCCCAGGCGGTAAGCGCCGAGCGAGAACAGGCCGCTCCCACAGCCGATATCCAAAAAAGAGCGGCCGCGCAAATCTTCGACTTCCATGAACTCTTTTAACGAGTCAGTGGCAATCTGCTCGCGCTCCGGGTTAAGTCGGCGCTCAACGAAGTCCTGCCAGTTGCGTCCAAATGAGAATGTGATTTTTTCGGCTTGCGTCTTCAACATATTTTGTTCAGCCCCATTGCCTACAGACGCCCGGTTCTGACTTCGACGTCTTGTAGCAGGGCGGCCTTCGGCCGCAACTAAAATAAAGTAAATGTCATGCTGAGCGAAGCGAAGCATCTGCTTGTGAAACAGGCAAAAGCGAAATTCTTCGCTTCGCTCAGAATGACAGGCCTCAAATACACGAACTCTGCGTTACCCGCTAGTCGGACATTCACGATCAGGTAGTCAACAGGCCAGAGTGAACGCCGGTTCCCACCTTGACCTCAGCTTCCGGCGCGGGATGGCCCTCAATGCTGGAGGCTTCCAGAAAATTCCGGTGCCACAGCTCGAAAATGAGGAGGCGCCAAATACGCGGGGAGCGGTCTCGGCGGCCTGAAAAATGCTCATCGAGGAGCTCGCGGACCGCCCGCTGATTGAAATAGCCGCGCTGAATCGTTCGCGGCTCAAGGAGGATGCGAAGCAAATCTTCGCGGAACTCGCGGCGCATCCAGTGCACCAGCGGGAGCGCAAAACCCTGTTTGGGACGGTCCAGCACGTCTTTCGGCACGCCGAGCCGCTCTGCGAGACGCTTCAAGATGTACTTCTGCCGGCCTGAACGAAACTTCCACCGGACAGGCAATTTGGTGACGTGTTCGACGAAGACATGATCCAGGAGCGGCACGCGCGCCTCGAGCGAGCAAGCCATGCTCATTCGATCCACTTTGGTAAGGATGTCGCCAGGTAAATACGTTTTGGTATCCAGGTAGAGTAACCGGCTCAAGTCATCAGTTGCGGGGGCGCGGTCGAAATACTCTTGGAACTGCGCCGAGGGGCTGGGGACTCGCTTTGCCCACGCCAGAAACTCGCTTGAGACTAGATGCTTTTCCCTGGATGCCACCGGCATCCAGGAAATATAGTCAAGGTAGCGGTCTCGAATTGGGAACGACCGGTTATAAACCATGTTCCGGCCATACGTGTCCTTGGGAAGAAGATGGAAAATGAGATCGCGATAGAACCGGCCTATTGGAGCCGGCAGCCAGTCTCCGAAGCTCTCTCGCATCGCCAGCGGGTAGCGTTCATAACCGGCGAAGAGCTCGTCGCCGCCGTCGCCTGAGAGCGCCACCGTAACGTGCTGCCGTGCCAACCGGCAGATATGATACGCCGGGATCATGGAGGAATCGCCAAAAGGCTCCTCCATCGAGCGCGTGAGCATTTCCAGGGTTCCGCTGAGATCCGGCTCCAGGGTGAGTTCGTGATGTTCCGTGGCGAATCGCTCTGCAACGAGGCGCGCGTGAGGAGCTTCGTTGAATTCGGCCTTGCCGAAGGCTATGGAAAATGTCTTGACGGGGCGAGAACTGTGGCGGGCCATGAGCGCTACGACGATGGAAGAATCCACTCCTCCGCTCAGCAGCGCGCCGAGCGGCACTTCCGAGATCAGCCGCATGCGAACCGCCTCGCTAAGTTGGTTTTCCAGATCTTCCAGGCATTCCTCTTCAGATTTCGGTTCAGCAGTACCATAGGCCGGCAAATCCCAGTATCGCCGAATGGTAGCGCGCCCGTTTTTCCACTCCAGGAGATGGCCAGGAGGCAACTTGTGAATCTGCTTGAAGGCGGTCGCCGGCTCCAGGATGTAGCCAAAATGGAAGTACTGTAGGAGTCTTTCCGGATCGGTTTCCTTCAGCTCCGGAGCCGCGGCGAGGATTGCTTTGATTTCCGAGCCGAAAATCAGGCCATCGCCCGTAACGGCATAATGCGCCGGTTTAATCCCCAACCGGTCCCGGGCCAGTAGAAGCGTCTGGTGGCGCTCATCGAGGACCGCAAAGGCAAACATCCCACGGAGCTTGTGAACACAGTCCGATCCGTGTTCTTCGTAGAGATGAACGATAACTTCCGTATCCGAGCGGGTATAAAAGCGATGGCCGCGAACCTCAAGATCTTGCCGCAACTCAGCAAAGTTATAGATCTCGCCGTTGAAGACCACCCAGACATTCCGGTCCTCGTTGTGAACAGGCTGGCGCCCGCCTGAGACGTCGATGATGCTGAGCCGCCGCATCCCGATTCCCGCCGCCCCATTCGCATACACGCCTTCATCATCCGGGCCGCGGTGAACCATGGCCAGACACATGCGATGAATCGTTGCCGCTTCAACACCGGCTCCGCCCTCGCGATTTATTATTCCGGCAATTCCACACATTAACTTTTATTCGTTTCTGCGATTTTATCTCAGCAAACTGTCTTGCCGCCCCATCACCACATTTTTAGTCCGGCTCAGCGCGCAGGAGCCGAAGGCCGCGGAGCTATTCCGTATGCATAGGAGGGAAACGGATGGTGGGCTGCTTCCGGCTCCTGAATTTCAACGCTCTGGTCCCGGGCAACCTGAAATGCTGCTGTAGTAAGCGCAAACATGAGATAGGGGAAGAAGTCGTATGCATCCGGGAAGAAGAACCCCGCCAAGGCGAACGCGAGCAGAGACGCCCGCATGGATGCTGCGAGATGAGAAAGATCTGAGCCCGGCATTTTCCGCCGCACTTCCCGCAGGTTGCTAAAAGCGCGCCGGTAGATCAAGAGAAAGATGATAAGAGCAGGTATGCCCGCCTCAGCACTAAGGGTCGTGTAAACGTTGTGGGTCTGGTTCCACATCTTCGAAGCCGCTGGGAAGTCGCCGACGCCAACCCCAAAAAGCGGATGCTCGGCGGTGATGCGCAAACTATCGATCAGCAGGTCCTTTCGTGCTTCGTAGGAACCGTGCGAGGATTCATAATTCGCCTGTGCATTAAACGTCCCGGCGAGCCTGTCTTCGATTTTTGATCCGGCGACCGCAAACAACACCAAGCCCGCAATGACGGCTGCAAAGACGAGAGACATCCGGCGCCCCTTGATTCCATATTCCCAAAGACACACACCACCCGCCACGACAAGTGCCAAAAATCCGCCGCGCGAGGCGGTTTTGAACACGGCGAGGCACATCATCAACAGCGCGATTGCCCATATGGCCTTGCGAAGCGGACGTTGAGCGCGAAAAAGAAAATAAAAGCAAAAAGGCAGCGTCAAAACGATAGCAAGCGCGAGGTCATTCGCGTTCGAGTAGTCGCTGCTTGAAAGCGCCGCTGTGAGGCGTCCGCCGTGAAGAGCGCCGCTCGCCAGCGAAACGAACGCTATGGCGACAATGGACGCAGTTTGCACAAAAACCAGCTTCCGAAGCCGTTCTGAAGTCCTCACCGCCAGTGGTATAGCAAAGAACATCAGAACAACCTGGGAGAAGATCAGAGTCCTGTTAATTCCTCCGCCTTTCCACACCGGCGAAAAGGCAGAAGCAAGGCCCATTTGAACCACCAGGAGGACCATGCAAACCACTTCGGGAAGAAAAGCGTCTCCAAAGCTGCTCACGTTCAGCAGCAGAGCCACCAGCACCCCTAATCCAACAAGCTTCCCCGGATGAATCAGATGCAACCCCGGAACCCACGCCACGGGAAAAGCGTAATAGTCAAAGAAAAACAGCAATATCCAGAAGAACAAACCTCCAAAACGTTTGCCTTGCCGGACTTGTGTCTTGTTCACCATTGCCCCCATCTGCACCTATCGCACCCAGACCTGCCGTTTGCCGGTCACAAAGTAAAAAAAGGCAACGGCAGCCGCGGCATTCAACAAGAGAAAGGCGTGGGCGGCTTCGGAGATCCGCTTTAAAACGCCACCGCGAGGTTTCCCAAGTTGGAGCGCCGCCAGACCATAAAAGAGTATTTGCGCTGCGGCCGCTAGACGATAAAAAGGAGTCGGCAACGCCAAGGAGGAGCCCAGCAATGCTAAAAGCGCAAAAGGAACCACCAGTCTGCAAAGCTTATGGCTGATAAACTTAAACCAAAGCGGGTTTTCTCTGCTGAGCAACCACGGGGCAAGCTGCAGAAGCTGGTAATTACCAGTCAATGTCCTCACTTTTCGGCGGAATTCCTGGTGCGACGAAGCCAAGCTATCCCATGCCCGGGCACGGGGTTCAAAGATCACTCGCGCTCCCTGCCTCGCGATTTGCATCGGCTGATAAACGTCATCGAGCAGCGTGCCTTCCGGCAAGGGAGCCAGATGTGCCTTCCGGGCGGCATACAAGGCCCCCGTCACCCCCACGACTGATCCCGATTGGCTTTCCCAGCTCCGGATGATCTTTTCTAAACGCCAATACAGGCCAATCCCTTGGCCTGATTGTAGCCCCCCGATCTCTCCGAGCATAAGTTCGCCACTGACGCAGCCCACCGCAGGGTCAGCAAAATTGGCGACCAGAAACCTTAGAGCTTGCGGCTCCACCAGTTGCCGCGCGTCCGTGAAAACGGCAATTTCACCTTCCGCTAACTGCATCCCCCGATTCAAAGCCGCAGCCTTGCCTTGGTGCCGATCGAGAACAAGCGCCTTGAGCCGCAAGTCCGCGCAGTCTTGCAGAATGCGGTTGGTCTCGTCCGTGGAGCCGTCTGAGACGGCGACAACCTCGAGGCTGCCCGCCGGGTACTCTAAGGCAAACAGGTTTTGCAGCTTTTGGGGAAGAGACGCCGCTTCGTTACGAAGAGCAACGATAATGGAGACGCTTGGAGTAATGGATGCCAGCCGCACCAGCCGGGGGCGCCACCGGCTCCTTAAATATAGCGCCAAAGGATAGCCAAAATAGGTGTAGGCAATGAACCCCAAGGAAATCCAGAAAATCCATCTCATTTCGCTCCTCGCCCGAGGAGGATCACTTTGATGGTGTGGAGGAAGACCCAGAAATCCAGGCCAATCGACATGTTCTTAATATAGAAAAGGTCATATTGCAGCTTTTGACGGGCGTCTTCAACCGTATTCCCGTACTTGTAACGGATCTGAGCCCAACCCGTAATGCCGGGGCGAACGATGTGGCGAAGGTTATAATATGGAACCTGCTGGGTTAGCTGCTGCACGAATTCAGGCCGTTCGGGCCTTGGACCGATAAACCCCATGTCACCTTTCAGCACGTTCCACATCTGTGGAATCTCGTCAAGACGCAGGTAGCGCAGAATGCGGCCTACACCCGTAATCCGGGGATCGCCGTCGAGGGCCCAAGTTGCGCCCGTGTCAGCTTCAGCGTCGGCTCGCATGGTGCGGAATTTGTAACACGTGAAAACGCGCCCCCGGAGTCCTACACGTTTTTGGCGGTAGAAAACCTGGCCGGGAGAACTCATCTTGACCGCCGCCGCAATAAAGGGAACGAGCGGCAAACAAAGAACCAGGCCCGTAAGTGAAATAGCAAATGAAATCAGCCGGCGTAATGAAAGAAAAAAGTAATTCAGCCGGAACCCCTCTGAAAAAATGAGCCAGCTTGGATGGAGCTCATGAACTTCGATTTTGCCGGATATCTTTTCCAGCAGGCCTGTGGCGTCATCGATTTTAACCCCGCAAAGGCGCAGATCGAGCAACTCCCTGACAGGCATTTTGCCCCGGCCATCGCTCATGGCCACGATCACACGGTCTACGGCTTCTTTCTCCCGGAGAGAAGCTAACTGCGATGCAAGTTGCTCGCGCGTCAGTGATCCATTACCGGCCGCCCCGGCCCAGCCGACAACTTCGAGGCCAAGGTCAGGCCGCTTCCGCAGAGCATCAACTAGCCTTTCAGCCCGTTCACCCGAGCCCAGCACGTAAACTCTTTCGCGGAGAAAAGATTGTGAAAGCAGCCAGCGGTAGAGTAACCGCCAACCGATCAAGGATAGTGTCAGGATCAACAGGCCCAGAAGGAAAACGCCATTGCCAAGCAGAAATTCCGGCAGAAAATATTCAATTCCCGCCAACACCAGCGATAGCATCCCCAGGACGGCAAGAATACGGAAAAAAGTCTCCCCGCCCGAGGGAACATGCTGTGTGTCATATAGATCGAAGTAGTAAAAACAGAGCAGCGCTATGGCCGTGACCGCCAGAACCTTGTACAGCCCATCTTCATACCTGAGGACCAGCACCGAATCCTGGCCGAGCCGGATCATCGCCGCCAGAATGAAAGACGCGCAGATGATGACTATCTCGCCGAATACTAAAACGAGGGTCCGGATCGGGTAGTAAACGTTAAATACGCGAACCACGGCTGATTATCCTTTGGAACCGTTTTTATCCGGCTGCTGTTCCACCGGGTGATAGTAATAGGCGCTGTTTGTGGCCTGCGGCGGCACCTGATTTAACACCACGCCGAGCAGATGCCTGTCGCGGAACATTTCTTTGGCTTTCTGCGCGGCATCGAATGGAGTTTTCCCTGAGCGGACCACCATCAGCACGCCGTCCATAAGGTCCGCGAGGAGGCTGGCGTCAGACAACGGGACGCACGGAGGCGAGTCCACCACGACCCAGTCGAACAGCGGCGCCGCCCGATGCAGAAGCCCCTTCAGCCGGCCGTTCCCGATCAGCTCGATCGGGTTTGAAACTGCTTTTCCTCCAGGGATAAAGAAAAGGTTCCCCGGAGCGCCGCGCTGAAAAATGCTGGATGCCTCAACTTCGCCGGATAAGTATTCCGCCAGCCCCGGGCATCGCTCCGTACCCAACAACGCGTGAAGCTTGGATAGCCTTAGGTCCGCGTCAATCAGCAGCACGCGGCGCTCCTGCTGCTGAACAAACGCATGAGCCAAGTTAGCAGCTACGAATGTCTTACCTTCGCCGGCCAAGGCGCTAGTGACCAAAATCGTTTGCAGCGGCAGTTTCTCGCGCGCCTGGATGAGCTGTGTCCGTAATGTCCGGAATTCTTCCACGCCGCTTTGCGCGTTTGCAGGGTTCATAAACAGAACCGAGCGGGCATCTGGCTGCCAGGATGATTGTGCGCATCCCGCCATCCACCCCTCAATAGTCATCGCGTCCGGCCATTCCCAGCCATGGGAGGGATCCATGACCGGCTCCCGGCTCTCAAGGCCGGGCTCCGGCTCAGTGGGCAGAACCGGCCGGAACAATGTGTCTGCCGGCGTAGACCCGACTTCGGCGCCCTCTGCGGAAAGGTCTGCCGCGCGGTCCTGTTCAGCTTTCCTTAGCGCATCGTGAATCCGGCTCATAGATTTCCTTTTCCAATCGATCTGAGGTTATTCCGGCCTTCGCAACCTGTCCATGAGCACAGCCCAACTCCTGGAGGCTTCCATGGCTATGGGCTCTGGCTCAGTCCCATCGCCGCGTTCTTCTGCGCGGAAATTGGCCGGCGCAAATTCGAACTCTTCGGCAACTGCTTGGACGATCCCGGCGGTGACGGGCTTGCGTTGGTCAGCGAAAGCGCTGATCAGAGCGTGCTCACATAGCACATTCACAATTCGCGGGATGCCCCGCGAATACTGATAGATCGAGGTCAAGGCGTCCGGCGCGAAGACCGGCTGGCCGTCGCTTCCAGCGATCCGCAAACGGCTGCTAACGTATCCTTCGGTTTCCGCCGGGGTCAGCGGATACGTCTTAGTGCGCAGCGTGATGCGCTGGCGAAGCTGGCGGAGCTCGGGCTGCTTCAGCTTCACGTCCAGCTCCGGTTGGCCTGACAGGATGATTTGCAAGAGCTTTTCGCTGTACGTTTCAAAGTTGGTCAGAAGGCGTATCTCTTCCAAAAGCGCCGGGGATAGATTCTGCGCTTCATCCACGATGAGGACAGCCGTCCCGCCGGCCCGGTACCGTTCGAGTAGCCACTGATTCAGCCGAAGCAAAACCTGACTCTTCGAGCGCGTATCGCAGGAAATCCCAAAATCAGCCATCATAAAATCAAAAAATTGGTCTTCGCTCAGCCGCGTATTAAAGATAAATGCTGTTGCATGCCCCTCCCGGTGCAGCCACTCGAGAAGCTTATTGATGAGGGTGGTCTTGCCGGTGCCGACCTCTCCGGTCAGTAACACGAAGCCCTTCCGCCGCTGGATTCCGTGAGCCAGGCAGGAAAGCGCCTCCTCGGTATGAGGCGTGACAAACAGATAGCGCGGGTCTGGACTGACGTTGAACGGGTTTTCGCGCAAGCCAAAAAACTTCTTGTACATTCAGTCTACCTTCGCCCAGCCGGAAGCAGCTTACTCGCGGCCGCGATCAACTGATGCCGCTTGCTAGCCAGAAACCCTGATCGCCGGTCCTGTTCGTCGCCTACGGATGGAACCAGAGCTAATGTCGGCACCCCGAGGAAGAACTCGATATCCCGGTCATCTCTGAGCGCCTTATCCTTCATTTCCAGCAGCAGCGCCAGGCCAGCCCCGAGCAGTAAACCGACCGCAAGTCCGCCCGCCGCAAAGCGCTGTTTGTCCGGGAAAGAAGGCTTCTGCGGCAGGTCCGCAGGGTCAAGAACTTGGAATTGCTCGCCCTCTTGCCGCCTCTCAAGGTTAGTTGACATTTGGGATTCATTTTCCTTGGTGAGCAAACTGTTGTAGAAATCCAGAGCTGTCTGATAATTACGAGTAATGTCTTTGTACTGCTGCTCAACCGATGGGGTCAGCTTTAATTTGGCCTCGTAGGAATTAATCTCTCTCCGCACCTGCGCTTGCTCACGAGCGTTTTGTTTGCCAGCCTCATCGATGGAATACAATTGCGCGCGAAGCCGGCCAATTTCGGGCGGCTCGACGAGAGGATCGAGCGAACTGCCCCGCGTCTTGGGTTTCTTCATTGATTCAGCCCCATCCTGTTGCGCGATCCTTTTTTTCAGAGTCTCGATGTCGAGCTTCGCGCTGATGACGTCCGGGTAGTCATCGGTGTAGTGAATCCGAAGAGCTGCCAAATGACTCTCGAGCGCTGCCAGTTGTTGTTGCAGCGTCTGCGGGCTTGAGCCTGATTGCGACGCCTTCCAGGCGCTCAGTTGCTGCGTGAGAAGCGATTCCGTGTAGGTCCGGTCGTCTTGATAGCGTCCCTGGTTGTCCGTCAGGTTATTCAGTTCACCCGTCAATGAGGTGAGTATGCGGATCGTGGATTGCTCCTGGTCAGGGAGCGATCCGAAGTATTTCCGCTTGAAATCCGCAAGCTTTGCATCTTCTGTATCCAGGCTTTGCTTCGCCTGTTGAAGTTCCATGCCTATGAAGCTCGCCGTGCCTTGAGCTTGCGCTTCACGAAGCCGGAGGTTTTCATCCACGAACATGGATGTAATCTCAGAGCAAACGGCTTGAGCGCTGTCCGGATTACTGGCCGTAAAGCCGATGCGAAAGCCTGGAACTGCGCCTCTTGGGTCTGTGCCGCTATTCGAGAAACTCACAGGCGCCACCGTAATGTCGGTGCGCATCCGCGCCACCAACTCTTCGATGGGAACCTGATGGATGTCCCGTCTGTAAAGCCCATAGCGGTCGATGAGAGGCTCGAGGCGGGTGCGGCTCAAGATTTGTTCCTCCATGTTGGCCAGCCGGGACGTCAAGTCATTGCCGACGACAGAAGGAACAAAGCTCGTGGGCACCTTCGGCTGCTCAATCAGGATTAGGCTGCTTGAGGTGTAGCGGGGCGGCAAGTGTCGCGCGATAAGGAATGCAGCAATGATTCCTACGACGGCCGGGATAAGGACCACCCAGAGCCGGCGGCGCAAGATCAGAACGTAATCGTCGAAATTAAGCTGGCGGCCCAGAAGCATGATTGTTACCCCCCCTCAAAATTCGCCTCGCGCGGTGACCGAAAACGGTCAGGGTCAGAGCCCGATCGGACGAGGACTGAACGTAAAACCTACCCCAAATATCTGCGAAGTTAGACTGCCGGCGCAAAAGGCTGTCGTGCAAGGTCCTGAATTTGATGCTTGCCGTTGATACTCATAATCCAAGTGGAAACTCACGTAATGGCCGATGTTTCGACTCGCGGAGGCATTTGCGAACCATGAGCTGTAACGGCCGGCAGAAGGGGTTCCGCTCGCCACGATCTGGCTGTTCCGCGCATAGCCTCCGTACACGGTTCCTGTCCATCGCCGGGTTAGCTGCCTGGACCAACTTCCAGAAACCGTCGTGGTATCAGCGCCGGCAAAAACTCCTGATCCCCCCGTTGAGTAGTGGCTGACAAATAGTCCAAGCGTGTTCCGGTCGCGAAGGTAGGTCAGAGCCCCGGTGCCGCTGGCGCCCAGGCGGGTAAACGAACCCGAAGGGCCAGTCCTGTAATTCAGAAGCTCCGGACCGCCGTAAAGCTGCAGGGCGAGCGTGCCCGTGATCTTCCGGCCATAGGCCAGACTTAACATCTGCGTTTGGAAAGACTCAGCCTGACCAACGTAATGGAATGTCCCGTAGTTGTACGTCACGCCCAGGCTGTCGCGGGCAGTCAGCTCGTGTTGTATTCCCGCGAAGCCCATTGCATTATTGCCGCTGAGGAAGCCGGCGCTTTTACTACCCGATTGCAGCGTCCCGTAAGAGCCGCCTACCGTTACCGAGGTGCGCGCTGTCATCCTGTACGCGGCCTCGCCTATGGTTGTGTTGTTATAGGATCCGAACTGGTTGGTCAAAATGGACTGATTAGGGGTATACATCGGATTAATAAGCCCGCCTCCTCCGCCAAGACCGCCCTGCAATCCACCGCCCAGCCCTCCAAACGCGCCCACTCCGCCCAAGGCGCCCAACCCTCCAAACGCGCCTAC
>JBOGJZ010000155.1:0-5560 GCA_050745645.1 Terriglobia bacterium
CACTCAGCCTGTCATCCTGAGGAGCCGAAGGCGACGAAGGATCTCGCAAGTCCTTCAAAATAGCAAAAGCAGATTCTTCGCTCCGCTCAGAATGACAGGGGCGGAACGTTTTTCAACAAACTGCTAATGCTACTGTCTGCTCAAAGCGGCGGACGTATCATGAAGATCGAAGGTTCGTACAACATCCCGGCCTCACGTGATCTCGTCTGGGAGAAACTGATGGATCCGCAAGCCCTGAGACAAGCGCTACCCGGATGCGAGAAGTTTGAGCCGGATGGAGCAGGCGGTTTCAACATCGCCATGAAGATCGGTATCGCCGCAATCAAGGGATCATACCAGGGACGGGTGGCGATATCCGACCCTGTACCGCCGCAAAGTTATTGCATGAAGATTGAGGGTAAAGGAACGGGCGGTTTCCTGAAAGGGGAAGGAACGCTCAGCCTTTCCGATTTACTGGAGGGAACTGCGATTAATTACTCCGGCGACGCGCAAGTGGGAGGCCCTATCGCCGGCATCGGCCAGCGGTTGATTCAGGCCGGCGCCCGGCAGATCGTGAATCAGTTCTTTCAGTCTTTCGCGAAAGTGGTTGGCCAATCCCACTGATCTATATCAGCAACGCGGATGCTTTGCGCCTTGACGGCTATGCGTGAGGCTTTTATCAGGATTCATCGGATCATCGTCCCGCCGGACCAAAGATGATTTCCCTGCGACTTCCATAACTTGAGTTGATCTTTAGCGCGTTGAAGCTGCTCTTTTTGCCGCAGGCGGAGTTCGGCCATCCGGTTGTCAAACTGGTGTTGCGCCTGCATTTTTTCGAAGCGCGAAATCTGCTGGCCGCGCAGGCTATTTTTCCACAATTTTTCTTCGGTCTTAAGCTGCTTCCGCTCCATTTTTTGCTGAGCCTCAAGCTGCTTCAGGCCGTTCGGCGGCCCTTTGGGTGCGCTCAACAGATTGGGCGCCGGCCATGCGCAGAGCGCGAAGAAAAGCAATAAGACACCGCTCGTTTTTTTCATTACGTCTGCCTCCTCGCGCTTTCGAATATGAGATAGCGGGTGAAATTGACGTACCGGCTCTATGCCGCCGATTGGCAAGATAAACCCACCTCTACTTCTGCCGGATTAGCCTGCTACCTGCTCCCGTTAGTATATTACCGGTGATGTAATATCTCAACCGGTATATCCCTTTTCCTTAGGGCGACGCGGCGCCGGGGCTTGATATACTACTCTTTGTAGTTTTTCACCATTCCCGGCGAGGAGGCAAACACTCTGACATCTGAGGATATCCGGTCTCTGCTTGAGCAGGTTCGCCGAGGCAAGCTCGGCGTCAGCGGCGCGCTGGAGCGCCTGCGTGATCTCCCCTACGAAGACCTGGGTTACGCCAAGATCGATCATCACCGCCCTCTCCGCCAGGGGTTCCCCGAAGTTATCCTGGGGCGCGGCAAAACTCCGGAACAGGTGGAGGGAATCGTGAAGCGGATGCTGGCCCGCAGCCACAATATCCTGATCACCCGCAGCAGCCAGGCTGTATTTGAGCGCATTCAGAAGCTCGCGGCGAAGGCGGAATTCCATCCGCTCTCGGGCGCTATCACCATTCGTGTTGAGCACATGGTGCGCGGCAAAGGCAAAATCCTGGTTGTTTCTGCCGGCACCTCGGATATTCCCGTGGCCGAGGAAGCGCAGATTACCGGAGAGATGATGGGCAATCGCGTGCAGACGCTTTACGATGTCGGGGTAGCCGGCATTCACCGTCTGATTGGCGAAAGCCGCCTGCTTCGCGGCGCGCGGGTCATTGTTTGCGTGGCCGGCATGGAAGGCGCGCTGCCGAGCGTTGTGGCGGGGCTTGTGGCGGCTCCAGTGATTGCTGTTCCTACCAGCATCGGCTACGGCGCAAGCTTTTCCGGCTTGGCGGCGCTGCTGGGGATGCTGAATAGCTGCGCCTCGAACGTGGCCGTCGTCAATATCGATAATGGCTTCGGTGGCGGGTATCTCGCCAGCGTCATCAACCGGCTATAGCGTCACTCGCAGCGCCGGCATTTTGCCGGCAAAACCTGAAAGTTCGAGCAGCAAAAAGCCTCTCGCCAAGGCGCGAAGGCGCAAAGTTGGAATTGAAGTAGATTTTCTTGGCGCTTCTTTGCACCTTTGCATCTTTACGGGACGCCGGCATTTTTCACCGGCGCCTCCATCGTGGCAGCGCCTTGATAGCTCTATTGCCGCCCGGAGGGCGGCGCTACAAAGCTATAATTGAAGCCAATGGATCAACGTACCCGTTTAACAGCGATGGTGAAGGCGGCGGGTTGAGCGGCCAAGTTGAGTCCAAGTATTTTGGACTCGGTCTTGTCCCGTTTGCCTCGCCAGTCTGACCCGAATGTCCTGGTTGGCTTTGATACCGCCGACGACGCCGGAGTGTACCAGTTGCCGGCTGAGCTTGCGCCGAACCTTGCTCTGGTGCAGACAGTCGATTTCTTCACGCCGATCGTCGATGATCCCGCGACCTTCGGCCGGATTGCCGCCGCGAATTCCCTGAGCGACATTTACGCCATGGGTGGGCGGCCACTGACAGCGTTATCCATCGTTGGTTTTCCGAATTCCGGTGTGGATGAGAGTGTGCTTGAGAGCATTCTGCGCGGCGGTCTTGAGAAGATGCAGGAGGCCGGCTGCGCCGTCATCGGGGGACACAGCATTGCTGACGAAGAGATCAAGTTCGGCTATGCCGTCACCGGGCTGATTGAGCCTAAGCGCGTGCTCTCAAATGCTGCGGCCCGCCCGGGCGACCGCCTGGTTTTAACTAAGCGCATTGGGACCGGCGTTATCGGGACTGCTCTGAAAAAGGGCGTGGCGAGCGAAGCCTCCGTGCAGGCCGCCATCAAATCCATGGTCATGCTGAATCGCGACGCCGGTGAGGTCGCGCTCGAACACGGTGTGCGTTCCGCCACAGACATCACTGGATTCGGGTTGCTCGGCCATGCGCGGGAAATGGCGGTGGGCAGCAAGGTGAGTCTTGTGCTCGATTCGTCTCAAGTCGATCTGCTCCCCGGCGCGCTCGAATACGCCGCGCAAGGATACCTGCCTGGAGGACAGAAGAGAAATGTGGAGTTCATATCCTGCTGCGTCGAATTTGCCCCCAGCGTTTCTAATCCTCTGCGCAGCCTGCTTTTCGATCCGCAAACCTCTGGCGGCCTGCTATTGTCAGTTCCCGCTGCCGGTGCGCTCTCGCTCCTCGGGAATCTTACGGAGCGGGGCGTCACCGCGAAGGTTATCGGCGAGGTGGTGGAGAAGCGCTCGCCGTTAATTTCGGTTCGCTAAACTGACGGGGGTCGCACCCCCACGAGGCGGAAATCCTCGCGGCTGGCGTTGCTGTCAGCACCGCCGGCAAGCGATGGTTGAAGGTGCTTTCGCAGCGCAAGCCGCATCTCGGCAGGATGCACAGGCTTCTCGAGGTACTCTACGGCGCCTTGGTTCATCGCATCGAGATAACAGGACATGTCATGTCGCCAGGCAAGCACCAATACCGGAGTTTGCCGGCGGTTCGCCCGGAGGCGTTCAATCACTGCGCGTCCCTCAAAAGCAGGGCTGCCCTGACCGACTATAACCAGGTCGAAATTGCCTCTTTCCGCAAGCTCTGCACCTGCGGAAAATGAAAGGCAGGCGGTAACGCGGTGCCCCTGACCTTCGAGAACCGCGGTGTGATATAGGAGATCTTCCTTGTCATTGTCCACCAGCAATATCTCGCTCAGCGGAACAAGATGGGATTGCGAAGCTGACTGGTCCTTCAGTATTCTTTGACGCATTATGAATCACCTCTCTTGATCGTGACAAATGGACGCCGTTTCCCGGATTCATCTCCGGTATAGCGCCAGCGCCTCGATGACCAGTTTTACCATCGCTGGACCAGCGCTACCGGTGTTGCTTGCGACGCGCCGTGAGTTCCGTACCGGCGTAAATCCGGCTCATGGGTCATTCCCGCGCAAGCAGAAATCCATCTTGGAATCAGGCCGTAGGGCCGGCTAAATTCTGCGTTTTCAGCTAGGCCGCGAGCAGCCGGCTTCCGCTGTGATCGCGGTGGAAGTGGCGCAACTCATCAGAGCTGTAATGCCGGAGCACTCGGCTGGCGCAGCGCGGGCATCTGTTCAGGAGCCGGTAAAAGTAGGTGCGCGCGCAGATGAAACAGTGCGTGTGCTCCTTTGTGGTTCGCCCCAAAGCTGGTATTGGTTCCGCTTCCGGTTCGTAAGCAATCCCCATACCGTTAACCGCATACTCCATTAAGGTTTCCATTTGGGTCCTCCCTGATGATCGCCGCGGGAAGTTTGGGATGTTGCGTTGCTTGATCCCGCGGCGTCCCTTCACTTCTATGAATAACAGGTACAGAATAAATAGAAAATTAGAAAGTATAGAGGTTGAAGGAAGGTTTTTCCTAAGCTAGAATATGGCCATGGAATGGCTCAATTATCATCATCTGTTCTACTTCTGGACGGTGGCGAGGCTCGGGAGTATTGCCAGGGCTTCGGAAGAGCTGCTTCTGGCGCCGCCGACCATCAGCGCTCAAGTCAGCAAGCTGGAAGAGAGTTTTGGAGAGAAACTATTCAGGCGGTCTGGCCGGCGTTTAGTGCTAACGGACATGGGTCAGATGGTGTTCCGGTACGCAGAGGAGATTTTCTCCCTGGGCCGTGAGATGACGGACACGATCAAGGGCCGCCCAACCGGACGGCCCCTCCAGTTGGCGGTCGGCATTGCGGACGTGCTGCCGAAGGCCATTGTTCATCGCTTAATTCAGCCTGCCTTCCACCTGGGGTCTCCGGTTCGAGTGGTGTGCCGCGAGGACCCTCCTGACCGGCTCCTTAGCCTGCTGGCTGTACAGCAGCTTGATTTAATGCTTTCCGACGCGCCGCTAGGGCCGGGTATCAGTGTGCGCGCCTTCAATCACCCGCTCGGTGACTGTGGAGTAGGCTTCTATGCGGCGAGCAAACTGGCGAAAAAGTACGCAAAGGGTTTTCCAGGTTCTTTGGAGGGAGCCCCGATGTTGGTGCCCACCGAGAGCGCGTCATTGAGGGCCGACCTGGATCGGTGGTTCGAATCACAAGGTATTCGACCCTCTATCATGGGAGAATTCGACGACTTCTCTCTGCTGCGCATGTTTGGTGCGGGCGGCCACGGCATTTTCGCCGCGCCGCGGATCATGGAACGGGAGTTGTGCCAATCCGGCTTCTCACGACTGGGAGCCACCGAAGGCGTCCGAACGAGCTTTTACGCAATTTCGGTGGAGAGAAAAATTAAGAATCCAGCGGTGGTAGCCATTTGCGAGTCAGCGCGGGAGAAGATCTTTCGCTGACCTCTAGTGTCCCAGGTCAGAAGTTCGCTGAAAAAGTGATATCCAGGCCGCTGTCATTCCGAGACAGGGTTCCGTCAAAGCCGGGAATCATTTGCCTTGCAGGGTGGCAGTGGTAGCCACGCATTATGAAAGGGCGCCCCTTTGAGGGTATGGTCGGTTTGGTGGTGACACCCACCAAACTCACCCTCGAAAGGAGCACCCGATGAACAACATCAAGTATATCGGTATGGACGTT
>JBOGJZ010000156.1:0-11391 GCA_050745645.1 Terriglobia bacterium
GGTCCAGATCTCCCACGGTTTCGCGGCCACGGCGCAAGGAACCCGAGGCCGTGACTTCCTCCACCAGCTTTGATTCCCGCAGAAAGCTGGAAAGCTCTTCGGCGGCTGAGTATGCAACGTCAAGCCGGAACCGGCCAGCGGCTCTGCGGAAGACCTCTATTGCCTCCAGGATGTTCTTCTCAGACTTTGAACTCATGCCCGGCAGGTCTCTAAGCCGTCCGGCTTTGGCGGCCTCTTCGAGGTCGGTAATGCTCTTAATGCCAAGTTGCTGGTGGAAGAGGCGAACTTTTTGGGGTCCGACGGACTGTAATTGCAGAAGTTCCAACAATCCCTTGGGCAGCTTTTTGAGCTGCTGCTCGTGATATTCGAGCCGCCCTGTAGAAACCAGCTCTTCGATTTTCTGGGCTAAATCGGCGCCGATGCCGGGAATCTCCGTCAGAGTTCGTGAAGGGTCGCGAAGGATGACCTCCAATCGTTCAGGAGAGCCTTCGATGGCTCGCATGGCCCGATCATACGCGGCGGCTTTGAACTGCCATTTCGGGTCTTCCTGCAGGATTCTGAGCAGGTTGCCGAGTTCCTCAAATACTGCTGCGATTTCTGAGTTCTCCATGCTTATTCTCGATTCACTAACGTCTGCTGGGCAAGGGATGTGATCCAAAGATTTCCATAAGTTGCAGCAAACAAATAACTTAGTTTATTAGTGGGTTGTGTTGCTTTTTGCCACACCTGCTGTTAGAATTCTCAGCAATGAAGGCGAGTATGTCCATTCCAATCCCGCGCTTGAGCCTTCAAAGCAAGATTATCATCATATTCATCGCCGCGGTGGTGTGTTTACTGGCGGTCTCTACGTTTATTGCTATGTTTTTAACGCGCGAACCGATAGAGGAAGAAGTCTATCGGAAGGAGCTCACCCAGGCCAGGCTTGCCGCCCATAATCTGACAAATGACCGTGATTTACTGGACCAGAAGAGTCTGATGCGCAGCCTGCGGCAGATGCAACATGACCTTCCTGGCATCAGAGAGGCTGACGTCTATCTCCACACCGGCAACCATCCTCTAATCGCCACCACCAACCCTGCCGGAAAGCACATGGAGCTTGACCACATCCCGGGAATTAACGACACGCAGTGGGCGATGCAGCATTTAAACGAATTTGAGCGCGCCGGCCCGGATCAGTACACGATTGAGACCGCTAACGGCCAATACTGGATTATTGCGACCGAGCTGCGCGAGCACGGTGAAATCGTGGGCTGCTTAAATCTGACCGTATCGAAGCTGCGCTCGGATGTGATTACGCAAAGCATCGTTGAAGGCAATTTCCTGCTCATGCTTTGCAGCCTGGTGGTGCTGATTTTTGCGGTTCACGGATTCTTCCTCAAAAGCGTCCGGGCGCCGGTGAAGGAAATGATCCGCGTGATGGAGTCTGCAGAGGGTGGCCAGCTTGACGTGCGTGCTCGCTTTGGAAGCAGAGATGAGATGGGGCAGCTAGCGGGGCATTTGAACCGGATGCTGGAGCGAATCGAGAATTTCAGCAGCGAACTTGCGCGGAAGATCAAGGGCGCCACCGCGGAGCTCGAACAACGGAACGAAGAACTGATCCGCATCAATGAGGAGCTGTTTGAGACCCAAAAGAGCCTTGCCCGTTCAGAGCGGCTGGCGGTGGCGGGCCAGTTGGCCACCAGCTTGGCTCATGAGATTGGCACGCCGCTCAATTCCATCTCCGGTCACGTACAGCTTATGGCTCGCCGCAAAACCGGAGACGAGGCAACGGACCGCAGATTGCAAATAATTCAAAAGCAGATCGATAACATCGTCCGAACCGTGAAACAACTGCTTTCCTGGACCAGAAAGTTCGACCTGCATCTGGAACCGCTCGATGTGCGGCGGCTATTGGAAGAGTCCGTGCTGCTCTCTTCACCGGCGCTCGATCTTAAAAAGATTAAGGTCCGTACCAGCTTTCAGCCATGCCCGCGCATCTACGGTGACGTTGGCTACCTGCAGCAGGTTTTTTTGAATCTTATCAACAACAGCATGGACGCGATGCCCGGCGGCGGATCGCTTGAGCTGAGTCTGATGTTCCCGGCGGACAGTGACGGCAACAGCGTTTCTATTAAGGTCAAGGATAGCGGTGAAGGCATCCCGCCTGAGAATCTGGATCATATTTTTGACCCGATGTTCACCACAAAGCGCATGGGAACCGGCGCGGGCTTGGGTCTGGCCATTTGTCACCAGATCGTCCACCAGCACAGGGGCAACATCGAGGTTGAGAGCGAGTTGAATCGCGGCACACGCTTCACGATCACCTTGCCGGTTGACTGCCGGGAACACGCGGAGCAGCCCGCGGATGCCGCGATCGGCTCGATGACCCACACCGCTTAGGTGTTTTTATTATGCAAGCCTCCAGCACTCCAAACATTTTGGTTGTTGACGATGATCCCGATACACAGGATCTGCTCAGGGAAGTTTTGGCCGGGGAAGGCTACGGTGTGAGCACGTCCGGCAGCGCCGAAGAAGCGCTGAAGATCGGCGAGCAGGAAGGATTTGACGTCATCATCAGCGATATGAAACTAGGCCCGAGCCTGAATGGCTTGGACGTATTGAGAGCCTACAAGGCTATTCAGCCGGAATCTGAGGTGATTTTGATTACAGCTTTCGGCTCCATGGAGACGGCCATCGAGGCAGTTAAGGCAGGAGCATTCGACTACATCTCGAAGCCTTTCAAGATCGAGGAAGTCCTGCTTCAGGTCAGCCGCGCGCTCGAAAACCGGAGCTTAGTGCGTGAGAACAGGAGCCTCAAACGGCAACTCGGCACTCAACGCCAGATTGCCAGCCTGGTCGGACGAAGCGCCGGGATGTTTGAGATCTACAAAAAGATCGCGATGGTTTCTGACACTCGCTGCACGGTGCTGATCTACGGTGAAAGCGGGACGGGTAAGGAGTTGGTGGCGAGAGCCATCCACGAGAACGGTCCACGAGCATCTCAGCGTTTTTTCGCGGTTGACTGTGGCGCGCTGGCCGAATCGCTCCTTGAAACGGAGTTGTTCGGGCATGTGCGCGGGTCATTTACCGGGGCGTTCGAGAACAAAAGAGGCATCCTTGAGGAAGCAAGCGGCGGCACGGTTTTCCTTGATGAGGTCTCAGAGATGAGCCCCGCGCTGCAGGTGAAGTTGTTGCGCGCGATTGAGGAACAGGAGGTCCGCAGGGTTGGCAGCAATCAGATTATCAAGACGGACCTGCGGTTTATCGCCGCGAGCAACCGCGTGCTCAGCCAGATGGTTAAAGAAGACAAATTCCGGGCCGACCTCTATTACCGGCTGCGCGTCGTGGAAATTAATATCCCGCCTCTGCGCGGGCGCGCGGAGGACATTCCGCTCCTGGTGGAGCATTTTTTGAAGCGTTTAGGCCACGAACGCGGTCGAAGCTATTCAATCTCAAGCAAGGCGCTCTCCACGTTATTGAGCTACGAGTGGCCCGGAAACGTGAGGGAGCTGGAAAACGTCCTGGAGGCGGCTGGGGCGCTGAACCGTTCCGGCGTGATTACGCCGGAAGATCTTTCACCGAAGCTCACGGCTGCGCCCGGCAATGGCAGCCTGGCGCGCCTGCATTCCGACCTGCCGTCTCTCGATGAGCTTGAAAAGCGCTACTTATTGCATGTTCTCAAGGTGACGGGTGATAACAAGGCCAGGGCTGCAAACATCCTCGGGATAAACCGCAAGACGTTGTACCGGATGGTTGACCGGTTCAAATTGCCGGTCTGACCTTGCCGGCAGGTTGCTAAAAAAAGCCATAATTGTCATGCTGGGTATGGCGAGCTTATGAAATACGCCTACATTGCCAAATCGGCCCTCAAGCACGCAGCTTCCGGCTTCAAACGCCCTTACATGGTGATGTTTGAAACAACCCTGATGTGCAACATGTTCTGCGAGTATTGCATCTTCGGCGATGATGGCATATTCAATGATCTTGCCACCCGGGTTACCCGCGAACACATTTTCAAGCTCATCGACGATTTCTGCTAGATTGGCATTTTTGCTCTCAGCTTTTCAGGGGGCGAACCCCTGCTGAATCCTTACACCACGGATTACATCGCCTACGCCGCGGACAAGGGCATGTGGACTTCCATGCCTACAAACGGCCTGCTCATTCGGAAGTATGCCGATGGCTTGGCGCGGCTGGATATGCTGGAAGTCTCCATCGACTCTCTCGATGCCTCGCGGTTCGCCAAAAGGCGCGGCGTGAACGGCCTGCCCCGGATTATCGAAAATCTGGACTTCGTGCTGAAGAGGCGCAAACCGTTTACGACTCAGATAAACGCTGCCGTGAACCTTGAAAACCTCGAAGATTTACCGGCCCTTGCGGAGTTTTGCCGTGAACGCAGCCTTGTGCTGCATCCGGAGGCGGTCCACAACGTTATGCGCGGCGGCGAACTGCTGCCGGACGCGGAACTGCACGGCGAGCAAATTGACCAGGTCGAACGATCTCTTCATAAATTGAAGGCAAAGTACCCTCAGAACGTCCGCTTCTATGAGCATTACTACGCGTTCTACCGGAACGGAGGCTTCGGCCCTCATTTCCCATGCCGTCACCCCTCCAAACTGGTTTCGATGAAGCCGGACGGATCCATCCACCTTCCTTGCGCGTTTATGACCTTGCACCGCTCCCAAGCTCCTCTTAAGGAGATTTTTGCGTCTGAGGAGGCTCGAAAAATTATCGGACAGGAGAAGACCCTGTGGGACTTTTGCAAGGGATGCAAAATCGGTTGCCCCTATGAGGTGAGCGCCTTTACAAATAGTCCGGCTTTAGCCCTCAAGTCCGCCCTGAACTTCCTGCGCCTTTCCTAGCACTACTGCGTTATGTACATTTTTCATCGACACCCTTTGTGCCCGGAAAACACGGGCGGGTGACAAAGCAGAATCCCGCCGCGCCGCCAGCGCGCAGGCGTCTTTCCCGTCTCGCCGTGCTCGCGAGAAACAGGGCGTCAGAAAAGGAGCGTGACGGAGGAATCAAGGCCGATAGCGGGGAAGGGAAGAGGTGGTTCCCGAAAACGCAGGGGCGAGGGCATGGAGTTTCGAAGAAGTCATCGGATACCCTATTTTCGGGGAGCGGGTAGCCATGGTCAGTGTTTTTCTGACCGTGGGTTCTTTCGATCGGTAAAAGCCCACGGTTGGGAAAGCACCAACCGTGGCTACCAGCTACCCGCTCAGCTGGTTTCCGGCCTAACCAAAAAACTGTCTCAGGCGTCTCATCCGTCTCCATCCGCGCTTTCCGCCCTGCTATTCTGAAGCTGCCATGAACAACCATCATCCAAACTTCCGTTTATGCCGGTCTCCGAAGCTCACCCCGGCGCGCCTGGCCGCCTGCCGGTCAAACGCCCGTAAATCCACCGGTCCGCGCACGGCGCGGGGCAAGGCTCGCTCGCCGCTGAACGCGCTCAAGCACGGGCGGTATGCCCGTAGACTGACCAGGACCCTGGAGCAGGCCGGCGAGAGAGGGAGCAGTTGAGAATCTACGGAGAGATCGTGGACCGGATCATGTGGCGCTTCCGGGTGGATTGGGAGCGGGAGCAGCGGATCACGGAGCGCCTCGCACGCCCGGCGTGGCAAGTCTGGTGCTACCAGCGGAAGGCGGTGGGCGGAGTCAGAATGAACCCAACAAGTGCTGGAAACTCAGGCAGTTCTGAAAATAATCCGCGATCCCCGATTTGGATTCGAGCGAACGCGAGAGGCCGCGCGCTGAAGTTTGTCTTCGGGCGGCGCCGGTGGCCTATAGACCGCTGGTCACACTAAGGCCAGCTTCACAGCCACAAGCTGTGATGTAAACTCTCTCAATTCGAGTGGTACAAAAGCTTGGACAGGTCAATAGAATCAGTGCTCCATTTTTTCGGCTGCTTGCATGGCGTCCCGGCCGGACGCAATGTTGTGCCGCTCGAACGCCGGCGAGTGGCGCGCATACATCGCTGCTGTTGCGGTGGGTGCGGCACTCTGGCCGCCACCGCGTTACCGGCTGCGAGCCACATAAAGCAACAGCCCGAAAACAATGACCGGAATCAGCGCCAGCGCCAAGTAGAACAATGCCGTTTTCAGCCACGGCGAGCGGCGCTTCTTCCAATCCCGCAGCTCAGGCCGCTCTGCCGCTCCAACCTGATCGAGATGATCCAGATCCCAGGCGAATTCGTGAGCGTTGGCGTACCGCTTTCTGGGATCTCGTTCCAAGGCCCGGTAAATGACTTCCTGCAGCTCAGGTGAAATCTCTGGATTGATTTCGCGCGGCGGAATGGGATTATTCAGCAGGCGGTCATTCATGATGGCGAAAGCATTGGGTCCTTGAAAAGGAGCCTTCCCGGTCAGCATCTCGTAAAGCATGGCTCCCAGCGCATAGATGTCGCTGCGGCCATCGCCGCGCTTTCCTTTGACTTGCTCAGGAGAGATGTAGTCGGGCGTTCCCATGATCTGCGACAGCTTGGCAAACGTCAGCCGCCGCATACCTTCGGAGCCGGCGATTCCGAAGTCGATGAGCTTGACGCGATCTTCAGCATCCACCATGATGTTTTCCGGCTTCAAATCCCGATGGACGACGCCGTGGCTGTGAATGTAGTCGAGCACGTCGCAGAGACCACGCGCAATCTTCACCGCGCGCTGGGGCGGGAGTTTACCCTCTTCGCGAAGGACCTGGCGCAATAGCCGCCCCTCCACCCATTCCATGACCAGGTAAACGCGGCTGTGGTCATTCTCGCTGACAATCTTGACGAGGCCGGGGTGATCCAGCTTTTGGCCGATTTCCTGCTCGCGATGGAATCGCTCAAAGAAGACTACGTCGCCTTCCATCTCAGGATGAGGGACTTTAATGGCCACGGCATGGCCCGTCCGCAGGTCGGTGCCGCGGAAGATAGACGCCATGCCGCTTCGCGCGGCGACACCTTCTATGCGGTAATGGTCAAGCAGGTCTCCGATGTGGAGTGGAGCCATAGGGTGAAGGGCGGCGGCGAACCGCCGCCGCTGCGGGCGCAATTTAATGAAGCTTGTAGGGCCGCCCGCGATACATGCCAACGCGCTCGACGCTGCGAACGCGAATTAGCTGAACGCTGATATTATCGCTGCCGTCTCGCTGGTTGGCAATCCTCACCAACTCCTGCGCCGCCAGCTCCAAACTGGCGCTGGCGCTGATTACGCGGGCGATTTCCGGCGCGGTTGCGGCGTTGTGCAGACCGTCCGAGCAAAGCAAGAGTACGTCGTCCGCAAATACCTGATGTTCTCCGACCTCGACGCCGACGAACAGCTCGACGCCGAGAGCGCGGCTAAGCACGTGGCGAATGGCCGATTCGGGCGCTCTCTCGCCGGAAAGTAATCCCAGGCGCACCTGTTCATTAACCAGGGTGTGATCGCGCGTGAGAGAGATTGCGTGGCCACGCCGGATCAGATAGCAGCGAGAATCTCCTACATGGGCTACTGCGGCACGATCGTAGCGGAGAGCGCAAGCCACAATCGTCGTAGCCATGCCTGCTCCGCTCCGGCCGGCCGCCAAGCCAGCCTCGTGGATGCGGTGGTTAGCCGCCTGCACCAGCCGTGTCAGCAGGGCGGCGTGCAACTCTCCCGCCGCGGCTTGGCGAAAGCCGGCGAGCAGACTCTCCACTCCGATACGCGAAGCGACATCACCCTGCGGCTGCCCTCCCACACCGTCAGCCAACGCAAACAACCAGCCATGAGTACGCGCATGCTCCGGCGTTTCCGGCTGAACGTAGCCCAGATAGTCCTCGTTGTGGTCACGCACCCGCCCACGATCGGAGCACTGCGCAAACTGCAAATCCATCATTGGGTTGTTCCACTGATCACCCGCATAAAATTTAGTATGCTACGGCTCGCCAAAAAAACCTCGTTCCGAGACCTTCCCCCTTGCAGAATGAGGGTGACAGTGCGGTAGCCACGGTTGGTGCCTTTCCAACCGTGGGCTTTTTGCTTGCAGAAAAACCCACGGTTAACTCGCAGTTTGAGTTAACCGTGGCTACCCCGGCGGGCCGTACAAATAAGGGCGTCACTTTGTATCGTCAGATTAGGCGCGGCCTTCCACCAGCACGGTCTTTCCGGTGCGCTTGCTGGACCGGAGGAAGAAAATGGCGCCGTAGATAGCCCAGACAATCGCGATCCCGAGGGCCAGCAGCGGCTCCTTGACCGTCCCGTACCCCATGAATGGCCCCGCTATATAGAAGCCCATGCAGGCCAGGTTAGCCACCAGCCCAAGCACGGGAATGACTGCGTGCCGTACCGGGCTGAACTTCGGATGCTTGTGGTAGGCAACCATGCAAATCACGCAACTCAGCATATAGAGCAAGAACGTGCCGAAGTTCGAGGCAAGCGTGATCGTGAGCAGTGAATTGGGAAGAGCCGCCATCGCAGCGTGGGTCGTGTATCCCCAACTCGACCAGAGGCCGTGGGGCAACGCCTGGATGACGGAATCCGCCGGAGCGCCTACGTCGCCGAACATCATCGACACAGCGATGCAGCCAATAACGGCGGAAATGGTTGCCAGCGTCCAGATCGCGCGATGCGGGGTAAGGTTTTTCGAATGCAGCAGCCCGAAGTGTCCCGGCACCTCCTCATCTTTGCCCATCGCGTAGGTCACACGCGCCCCGGTGCTCATGCAGGACAGGGTGGTGCCGATCAGCGCCAGGAACACCGTGAATGCTTCGCAAAGCATGAAGATGCGCCCCCGTCCAGGTCCGAATAAGGCGTCGCCTACCATGATCATCATGTCTCCGATCGGCGCCGCCGAGCCCGCCGCACTCTGCATGGTATAGCCGCTGTTCAGGAAGTAGTTGGTGCAGAAGTACTCAAACAGATAGCAGAAGGCTCCCTGAACCAGCAGTGACGTGATCACAGCGATCGGCACGTCGCGTTTAGCATTTTTTGCTTCTCCGCCCATCGCTGTAACGGATTCAAAGCCCACTAGAATCAGAATGGCGACGGTTGCTTGCACAAACACCCAGCCCCAGTTGTGGAAGCCGATCACGGACTTGGCGCTTGAATGTGTCAGAAAGTTGCCGCTGGCGTCGTGCGTGGGATAGCTTACGCGATAAGGCACGGGATTTCCGGATCCATCCAGTTCCGGCATCGGCCGCCCGCTTGAATCACGCACGATCGTTTCCGTAGCTTGTCCGTTCGAGATAGCCTTTTGCGTCTGGAACTCGTAGTTGTAGCCTTCTCCCGAAACTGAATCAAACTGCCAGGCAACGCTGCCGGGCGGATGGTTCATGCGGTAGCCCAAGGCCAATACGGAGAACACCACGAGCGCGGTGATTTGAATCACGTTGATCGCGACGTTGACCGTAGTTGCGCCGACCACGCCTCGATAGGCGATGTAGGCCACGCCGAACGAAAACACGATGGCGATGAGCATCATGAACGCAATACCAGGATTCGAAGCGCTCATAAAATTCGGCCACACGGTTCCTACCACGTATCCGCAGATGATTCCGGTGACGCCCACCATGACGCCCGGATAAATCCAGTAGTACAGGTGCGATCCCCAGCCTACGATGAACTTCGACAGCCGGGCATAAGGCCACGCCCTGTCGTGATTGAGGAAAGCCTGCTCGGCGAAGTAGTATGAACTGCCGGTGCCCGGATACAGCTTTGCCAGTTCCGCATAACAGATGGCGGTCGCCAGACAAAGTAACAGGGCTACAACGATGCCGAGCCACATCGACGGCGCCGTGACTCCGGTGGTCGCCTGAATTGAGAAGGTGAGCCAAAGAAAGGCTCCCGGCGCGATAAGAGCCATCGCGTTCATCGTTAAACCCGTCAAGCCTAGAGTTGGTTTCATTTCGACCGCATTGCTATCAGCCATTGGACATTCTCCTTTTGCAGATTAGGTCCTGGTGGTCGAATCCTAGGCTGTTTGGCGGCTGGAGTAAAACGAATAGTTTCTATGGCAGGAATAAGCGTTTCCGATAGAAAACACTGGCACTTAAGCTTCTGTGAACGATAAAAAAAATCGATTGGACCAGCGTGACCTTGACAATCGCTTTCCTAGCTGGCACAACTGTCCAAGACTAGGACTAAACTTGGCTGGCCCCTTTTGGGCTTCGGAGTTGATACCATGCGGCTAATGGGTTTCCTGTTGCTTCTGGCAGGTTGGGTGCTCGTGTTGGCCGCCGTCGCTCTGCTGATATCGGCGCCGGCAAGGACCGGTTTTGTGTTGGCCGGGATTGGCGTCGAAATCCTCGGTCTGATACTCGTCATCCGCTCCCACCGCTTTTTGCAAGGGGAACGAGGATGATCCCTTCGTTTACTCCTCCGCTCTCCTCAATATCGGCGGCTCTCTGCGTCGTCTTCATCCTTCTCGTGCCCCTCGCCGGGGTTGGACTTTCGCTGATTAATACAGGGCTCGGCCGCTCTCGCAGCGCAGCCCATTCCATATTGGCCTCGCTGTGCATTATTGCTGTTGCAGCTTTGGCGTATTTCGCGTTCGGGTTCGCCTGGCAAGGCTACATTGGCGAACCGGCGCACGTGTTAACGCTGGCAGGCAAGGGATGGAACTGGCTTGGGGCCGGACCGTTCTTTTTCATTGGGCTAAGACTCGACGGCTCCCCGGCCTCCCTCGCCGCGTGGCTGGAGATGCTCAGCGTTGGGCTGGCGGCGCTGATCCCGTTGGGCAGTGGAGCGGACCGGTGGCGGCTAGGCGCCTGCTGCGCCTCGACGGCTCTGTTAGCTGGTTGGACCTACCCCCTATTTGCTCACTGGGTCTGGGGCGGCGGATGGCTGGCGCAACTCGGCGTGAATTATGGGTTAGGCCACGGCTTTGTGGATGCCGGCGGGTCGAGCTCAATTCAGGCAGTCGGCGGTCTGACGGCCTTGGCGATCACCTGGATTTTAGGCCCTCGCCGGGGCAAGTATGCGCCCGAAAGCATGCCGGCTGCCATCCCCGGCCATAACGCGGTCCTGGTTCTGTTTGCCTGTTTCCTGACTTTCATCGGCTGGCTTGGGCTCAACTCTGCGGGTGCTCTTCTGTTCACGGGCGCCGCACCCGGACGGGTGGTGCTGGTGGCTGTAAATACCACTCTGGCCGCAGCGGCGGCTGCTCTCGCCGCGGTGGTCATAACCCGCATGCGTTTTGGCAAGCCGGACGCCTCGCTCACTGCTAATGGTTGGGTTGCGGGGCTGGTGGCTAGCAGCGCCGCATGTGCCTTCGTAGTGCCGGTAGCGGCAGCTTTCATCGGCCTGATCGCGGGTGCTCTGACCACGCTTTCCATCGAGTGGTTCGAATTGCGAATGCAAGTAGATGATCCCGGAGGCGCTGTGTCAGTGCATGCTGTAAGTGGCATCTGGGGCATCCTGGCGCTGGGCATTTTCGCGCGGTTCCCAGGCCCAGTGCTGAACGTGCCGGGGGCAATTCCTC
>JBOGJZ010000157.1:0-2378 GCA_050745645.1 Terriglobia bacterium
TTGTATGACCACGTTCGGCTTTGGCGTTTCTACGCGGTATAATATGGGTAATTAACGATATGCGAGTTTTACTGGTTGAAGACGAACGCAAGGTGGCGAGCTTTGTGGCGCGAGCGCTTCGCGAGAACGCCTACACGGTCGATACAGCCGAGACTGGCGAACAGGCGCTGGTGCTGGCCGAAGAATCCACGTATGACGCCATTATCCTGGACATCCGGCTGCCCGGCATGAACGGGCTTGACGTGTGCCGCCAAATGCGGCAAAAAGGGGTCAGTGCGCCGGTTCTGATGCTGACCGCTCGAACCCTTGTGGAGCAGCGAGTGGAGGGCCTCGATGCCGGGGCGGATGATTACCTCTCCAAGCCATTTGCATTAGCAGAGTTGTATGCCCGCCTGCGCGCGCTGACTCGCCGCAGCTTCAACAAGAGCGGAGCGGAGCTACGGAGCGGCGATCTGGTATTGGACCGCCGCCACCACCACGTGACCCGCGGCGACCGGCAGATCTATTTAACGGCGAAAGAGTTTGCCATGCTCGAACTGCTGATGTTGCGAGCTCCGGAGATCGTGCCGCGCAGCGAAATCGTCAACCATATCTGGGACCGCCATTTCGACAGCGGAACAAACCTGGTGGAGGTTTACATCAATCGCCTGCGCCGCAAGGTTGACCAGAACCATCCGGTGAAACTCATCCACACCGTCCGCGGGGTGGGGTACCACTTGGTAGCGTCGAATGAGTGAACGCCAAATACCTGCCATATTGTTTCCGGAAAAGATTGCCGTCAGGCTCTCAAGAATTCTAAAGCGCCCTATCCGGTATCTTTCGCTGCGTGCCCGCATGATGCTGCTTTTCACGAGCGTGGTCGCGGTGTTGCTGCTTCTCTCGTATCTTGCCTTTTACGCGCTGCTTGCCCGCAACGTTCGGATCCAGATTGATGCACAGTTGTTGAAAGCGGCCAGCCCCATCGCGCAGCATTTGATGAGCAAAGAATCCAATAAATATGGAGATGTCAAAGAGCTCGACTTGCCAAACGAATACTTTGAGGTCCTTGATTCCAAGGGCCACGTCGAAGTGGCGTCGAGGAATCTGGGCGAGCCGCTCCGGATTCCCCGCCAATGGCTGAATGCCGCAAACCCGGTCTACTACAGCCTGGATGCGGGTGCGAATGGCGTGTTGCGAATGGTTATTGCCCCCTATCGGCATGGACCCGGCTGGCGTTTCTTAGCCGTGAGCATGCCCTCCCAGGACGCTGACCACGTGCTCGATAGCTTTCGCTGGATGATCCTGTGGACATTCCCGCTGAGTTTGTTATTGATAGCGCTGGTCTCGAATTGGTACGTGGGGAAGAGCCTTCGTCCCATCTCCGAGCTCACCGGGCACGCCGCCCAAATGGCAGACCGGCTTACCGGCCGGACACCGGGCCCGGTGATGGCGCCTCTGACTGTAGCCAATCCAAATGATGAGATGGGACGTCTCGCGGAGACTTTTAACCGGCTTGCCGACCGGGTCACTTCCGTTGTACGGCAATTACGGCAGTTCGTCTCCGACGCCTCGCATGAACTTCGCACTCCGCTGACTATTCTTCAAGGTGAAACCGAGTTGACCCTCGCCGAGCAGCGGAGCCCGGAAGAATACCAAAGAACCTTGCGCGTGATCGATGATGAGTTAAAGAAGCTGAGCCACATCGTGCAGGGCCTGTTTACCCTCTCCATGGCAGACGCAGGAGAACTCCGCCTGGCGAAGGAGCCGTTGTATCTTAACGAGGTTTTGGAAGAGACGTGCGCGCTTGTTACCCCGCTCGCGGAGTCCAAGGGGATTGTGATCGAGCGGAAGGCCGGGCAGGAAGTAGCCTACAACGGAGATGAAGCGTTTCTTCGCCAGCTCTTTCTGATATTCCTTGATAATTCCATCAAATATTCCCCGCCCGAAACGCGCGTCCAGGTCGGGTTAGCGCGCGTGAACGGCTCCGTGCTCATCACATTCAGGGACGAAGGTGTGGGCATCCCCAAGGAACACCTCCCGCGCATCTTTGAGCGCTTTTACCGCGCCCCTTCCAGTAACACAGCAGAGACCACGAGCGGCGGCCTCGGGCTGGCCATCGCTCAAGCCATCGTTGGCGCTCACGGCGGATCAATTGAGTGCGCGAGCAAGGCCGGAGCATGGTCCGCCTTCACCGTGCACCTGCCACTGAATGGCGCGTCGAACGGAGAGACAATCAAAATCGAAGACTAATACCCATTTTCGGTCAAACATAGCATTTAGGCGGGGGCTGGAAGTCCTCACGGTGTCATTCTGAGCGTAGCGAAGAATCTGTTTTTCTCACGCCTTACAAGCAGATCCTTCGCTGCGCTCAGGATGACAGTCAGAAAGGCTTTTTCAGC
>JBOGJZ010000158.1:0-4849 GCA_050745645.1 Terriglobia bacterium
CAAAAAGCCGTCGTGCCGCTGGCCGAGATGGTAGACCGCATCAAGGCGGCTGTGGACGGACGAACCGATGCCAGCTTCGTGATTATTGCGCGAACGGACGCTCTGGCCGTAGAGGGATTGGACTCCGCGCTCGAACGCGCTTGCGCCTGCGTCAAAGCGGGAGCCGATATGATTTTTCCCGAAGCGATGACCAGCCTTTCCATGTACAAGCGCTTTGCGGAAGCAACGAAAGTTCCTGTGCTCGCCAATATGACCGAATTCGGAGTCACCCCGCTTTGCCACCTTGATGAATTGAGGAAGGCGGGTGTCAGTTTGGCTCTGTACCCTTTGTCAGCCTTCCGGGCGATGAACGCAGCCGCTCTGAAGGTCTATGAAACGCTGCGGCGCGAAGGCACGCAAGAAGGCGTTATTCGTCTGATGCAGACGCGTGCAGAACTCTATGATTTTCTGGATTACCGGAATTGGGAAGAGAAATATGCGCGTCTTTTCCCGCTTTCAGAAAAGGGAAGCCGCAAATCTTAGTTAGTCGTTCATGCTTTTTTGTCTGCCAAAATGACTCTGTCCAACCCAGATCCGCGACCAAGCGAAGTCCTCGACAAGATCGCGGATTACGTTTGCAAATTTGAAATCCAAAGCGAAGAAGCATACCGCATCGCCCGTCTTTGCCTCCTGGATTCGCTCGCTTGCGCCCTGGAAGCTCTTTCTGATCGCGAGTGCGCCAAATTGTTGGGCCCTATTATTCCCGGCGCGTCGATGGCAAACGGCGTACCGGCGCCGGGTACAGATTTTCGCCTGGACCCTGTTCAGGCCGCTTTCAACATCGGCTGTCTGATTCGTTGGCTGGACTTCAACGATACCTGGCTGGCGCTGGAATGGGGACACCCTTCGGACAACTTTGCTTCCATCCTCGCCGTGGCCGATTATCTCTCCCGGACTGCCGCAGCCCACGGCGAAGCGTCGCTCACAGTGCGCGATGTTTTGACTGCCGCGATCAAGGCGTATGAGATTCAGGGGATGCTTGCAGTCGAGAACAGCCTTAACCGCCTGGGATTCGATCACGTGCTGTTTGTGAAACTAGCGAGCGCGGCGGTGGTGGCAGCGCTGCTGGGTGGTTCCAAAGGAGAAGTCATCAGCGCCATGTCCCACGCATTCATAGACGGACCTTGCCTGCGAATCTACCGGCACGCGCCCAACGCGGGTTCTCGCAAATCCTGGGCGGCAGCGGATGCCGCCAGCCGCGCGGTTTGGTTAGCCTTCCTCGCGCGAAGAGGAGAAATGGGTTACCCCTCCGTGCTGGCGGCGGCAACCTGGGGATTTCATGACGCGTTTTGCAAAAGTCAGCCGGTCAAACTGACCCAGCCTTTGCATTCCACCGTCATGGAGAACATTCTGTTCAAAATTTATCCTGCGGAGTTCCACGCTCAGACGGCGTTGGAATGCGCTCTGCAACTTCATCCGCTGGTCAAAGAGCGCATCCATGAAATCGACCGCATCCATTTGACGACCCATGAATCAGCAATGCGGATTATCGACAAGACAGGGCCGCTTCGCAATCCAGCCGATCGTGACCACTGCCTTCAGTACATCGTGGCGATCGGACTCATCTTCGGTCATATCACCGCAGAACATTACCGGGATCAGACCGCAGCCGATCCGAGAATCGATCTGCTCCGCTCCAAAATGACGGTGGCCGAGAACCGGCAATACAGCACAGATTATCTTGATCCCGCGAAACGCTCCGTCGCGAACGCCATCGAGATTATTTTCAAGGATAGAAGCCGCACCCCCGCCGTGGAGGTTCTCTATCCTCTAGGCCATCCACGCCGCCGCGCCGAGGCCGCGCCTCTGTTAGAACAGAAATTCAGGGCTGGCCTAGCGCACACCTTTTCCGCGGCGCAGAATGGCAAAATCCTTGAGTTGTGCGGCGATGCGCGCCGTCTTGAGAAAACCCCGGCGCATCAGTTCATGGATTTTTTTGCGGCTTGGCCGGATAGCGGTGCGGGCCTCCGTCCTTGAGGTCTGCGGCCTTTGGTGAACCAGCGAAATTGTTGTGGCTCGGCCGTCACCACTCTTCCGGCTTGCCCACGAACCCTTTCCGCGCCGGATTTAGATGGATATACCTCAGCCGGTTTTGAATACAACTGCGGAAAACACAAAGTCAGGCGAATGGGTGGAGAGTGCCGCTAGCGGCGCTGCGCGGAACTCGCGGTGTTAATTCTTTTCGTCAAGCCCGTTCCATTCCTCGCACGCGATCATCGAATTGAGCGGTTGACGAGGATCGTACTTAGCGCTGGAAGACGGACCCGCTAATCCGTGCGTCAGCAGGTCTGGTCCGACGAAGGCTGAAACCTCCTGGGCCGCCTCATAAGTGACGCCTGCCACTTCGTAGCGATACAGGACCACGCGGCGCGGCGCTCCGGCCGCGCCGTCTTCGATGACGTCCACGATGCGCGCCGGGGTAAGCCGTCCGCGGCGGTTTAGCTCCATGCGGCGCAGCCGTTCGATTTCTTCCGGGCTCTTCTTGCCCCATCTGCGGATCGCTCGAACCAATTTCTGGACGAGGGCAGCCAAAATGGCGACAACCGCCACGAACGCTCCCGCCACCGCTACGATGACAGCAACCCGCATCCAGATGTTCACGTTGACTAGTTCCCCTCGTGTCACAGCGTCCGGCGAGGTTACAAGGCGCTTTCGCGTGAGATTATACCACTGAGCCTCAGCCATCAAGCCTTCGGAGACTGTATGAAACTGCGGCTCAGCAATAGTTGCGGCCGCCGCTGCTGAGAATTGCCCACTCTTTATTGACCCCAGCGCAGCCGTATCGCTAAGACGATCAGGCCCAGCAATACCATGACTGAAGAGAACGCGACCAAGTTGCCTGTCAACTGTTTTTGCCGTGTTTGTTGATAAACTAGCGGCAGGTTAACCAAGGCGCTCGAAACGGAACATAGCACCACCGCTACTCCTGCGACTTGCGGCTGAAGTTGGCCGTGGGCGACCATAATCGCCGCAGTGGCTGTTGTGCTGGCGCTGCTTACCAGCCCGCCGAGTAAACTGACGATAAGAAAACCCACGTGCCCCAGATAGCGCTCAGCCAGCTTGCCTGCTATCTCGATGATCAAAAACAACCCTCCGAAGGTTACGACTCGCCGCAACGACATCGGAGAGGATAGTTTCAGTTTCATGGGCGGCCGCGTATTGCGCCCGTGGCGAAGCCAGGCGACGACGCCTGCGAAGGCCGCCATGCAGCCCAACGGCCAGAGCGTGGCAGTGAAGGCCGAAACGGCAAAAATTGCGACGATCACCAGATTCCGCGCGAACATGGCGATGGAAGTAAGCAGGACAACAGCTACACCGAGTCCCGTTACACCATCGCCTGCGGCGGCGAGCCATGGACATAGTTCCGCAACCGTCGCCGTGCTATTCACTAAGCCGCCCAGCAACGCCGTGTAGTAAAAGCCGCGTGTCCCGTACAGGCGCAGAAGGACATAGTTTGCAAAGCCGATTCCGGCCAATATGATGATGACGATCCAAATCTCGCGCGGATTGACGAGCTTCCAGGGATCAATGAAATAGTTCGGCAGGATCGGATAAATCACGAAGGCAATAAGACCCATAAACACAGCGCTGCGGATTTCTTCCGGAGTCAGGCCGCCCGCAAATCGAGCCAGCTCAGTTTTCCACGCAAGCAACATGGTCACCACGACGGCTGATGCGACCGGCGTGAACCAGTGGCCTTCACCGACCAGCACGCCTAGGAGCACCATGACCATCAGAGCCACAGACGTCGTGATTTCCAGAGTCCGGTTCACGACCAGACTTCGGATATTCACATAGGCGACAAGCAGGAACACGCCCACAAAAGCCGCCACCGCGAAGCCGAATCCAAGCAGCGCGCTCAGCATGCCCAATAGAGCAGTAATCGCAAACGTGCGGACCCCAACGTCCTTGTGCGCCCATTCACGCTCCAAACCCACCGCAAGTCCAATCCCCACGGAGAGTCCAAGCTTGATGGCAATTTGTGTGGGCGGGAATTCTACGAAGGCTTCGATCAGCGGGAAGGGGTTGGAGATCCTCACGAGTTCGATTGAAAGTTCGTGCGTCACGTGTTCAGTAATAGCACTGGAGGCTTTTCTGTCTCCAAAATCACGAATTATCCAGGCTAGACTCCGAATCTGGATATCGAGGTTCGAATCCTTGCCTCCCAGCCAGCCATTGAAAATCCGTCCAGTCACGCAGAACCCACCTACGGCTGGATCATATTGTTACGCAACGCATAGCGGACGAGTTCGCTGAACGAGTGGAGGTCTAGTCTGCGCATGATGCTGCCGCGGTGTGCTTCCACGGTTTTCACGCTGATTCCCAGAGCGTTTGCCACTTCTTTGTTTGTCTTGCCCGCAGCCAGCAGAGCGGCAACCTGGCATTGACGGGCGGTCAGTGCTGGCCCGGATTCCCCGCTCGCGGTTTTTTCGGCTGGTTTCAAGTAACCCCTCGCCACCAGCATCTCAGCCACCTTGGGAGTAAAGAAGAATTCGCCCTGACTCAGCATCTGCACAGCCAGCACCAGGTCGCGGTCAACGTCGGACTTAAAGACGTAGCCCCGCGCGCCCGCTTCCAGTAACTCGCGCACCGCTTGCTCGGATTCGTTCATGGAAAGGATCAGGATCCGCGTCTTGGGAACGGCATGGCAGATTTGCCGGGTGGCTTCCAGGCCGCTTAAGTCCGGCATGCTGACGTCTAGAATCGCCACGTCCGGCATCAGCCGCTTCGCCTGCGCGACGGCTTCCTTGCCAGTTGCAGACTCGCCGCAAATCTTCCATCCCCGCTGCAGCTCGAGTAGCGCCCGAAT
>JBOGJZ010000159.1:0-4492 GCA_050745645.1 Terriglobia bacterium
ACTCAGAGCATCGCGCTTTCAGGAACAGAAGAAATACTTTCTGATTTGGCTGTCTCCCCCCTCGTTCTAAATTTTCCGCCCGTGGTTCTCGGGGAAAGTGATACTCAATCGCTCACGTTAACAAATACCAGCAGCGCAGTGCTTACCTTGAGCGGGTTTACCTTAAGCCCCGATTTCACGCAAACCAATGATTGTGGCGGAAGTCTGGCCCCAAGCGCGTCTTGCACTGTCAGTGTAACTTTCACGCCGCCGTCCCCCGGAGACGCGACCGGAACCATCAGCATCCAGCATTCGGGTATGGGGCCGCCGCAGGTCGTCTCACTGACCGGAACGGGCGAGCCGATCCTTGAAATAGTGCCCATGCAAGTGTCGTTCGGCCAGCAGCAGGTGGGAATAGCTAGCGCTCCGCAGTCGCTCAGCGTCAGCAATCGCGGCACATCTCCGTTGACGGTCAACAGCATCAGTATTTCAGGAAACTTTCAATTGACCCAGAACCCTTGCATAGGTGTGCTGCAGCCGAATTTTGCATGCGCCTTGCAGATGACCTTCACGCCGCCTGCTCTGGGGTCTTTCTCAGGCAGCCTAACCATACAGGCTTCCGATCCATTGAGCCCGCACGTGATTCCCTTGAGCGGAACCGGCGCCAATTATCCGCAGATCCGCATTACCCCCAACTCGTTGAACTTTGGCGGGCAACTCCTCGGGTTAACAGGCAGCCCTCAGACAGTGACGGTAACGAATACCGGTTCAGCTCCGCTGAGCATCTCTAGCATCAACCTTTCCGCGCCGTTTTCAGAGACCGATACGTGCAGTAAAAGTATCTCTCCGAATGGATCGTGTGCAATTCAAGTTAGCTTTGCTCCAAACGTCTCAGGCACTGTGAGTGGAGCACTCGTGATTCAGGATGATGCTGCTGACAGCCCTCACTCTGTAGCGCTTTCCGGCGCGGGAATGGATTTCAGCATATCCGCCCCTGGTGTTTTTCAGTCGGTGCCACAAGGAAGCTCAGCCACCTTCCAGCTAACCCTCTATTCCTTAGGCGGGTTCAGCGGCTCTGTAAACCTTATTTGCAGCGGGGCACCTCAAAAAGGGACGTGCTCAGTTTCACCCAGTTCCCTTGCTTTTAACGGAAGAACGGATTTAACCACAGCGCTTACAATAACAACGACCGCGCCTTCAACTACCACCGCGCGGATGTTGCCTCTACTCAACTGGCGCAATCCCACCAAGACGGGGCGACTCATGTGGCTGCCCTTGCTGCTGGCCTTCTTGCTGCTGCTGGCATTCGCCGCAATGGTCCGCCGCAGGCGGATATGCATGTTTCTTGGGATGCTCCTGCTCGTGGTTGCCCTGTGGAGCGCGTGCGGCGGCGGCGCTGGCGGAAGCAGCGTCACCACGATTACTACGCCGGGGACTCCGCCTGGAACGTACGGCATAACGATTACCGCAGCTACCACGGCAGCGCCCGGGCAACCCAGCCTCAGCCACCAAGTATCTGTCTTCGTCCAAGTCTACCAATGTCCTCCCGCTACGTGCGGTCCCCCGGAGCCTTGACGGTTACCCGCGCGTGAATCCATTTCAGCCACAAGAGGACAGAGCCATTTCGCTACTGGGCTGCGGTGCGCGGGCTCACGTTGCAGTGGTTATGAACATCCCAAACTCTGCTGCGTGACGAACGGCCCATCGCTGCATCCAGTCTCATCGAAGTGCGCTCCCATCCTTTACTTTCTGATAAAATGTAACGCGATGACGGAAGCAACGGTTTCAGTAAAAAATCAGATTGTGATCCCCCGTGAGGCTCGGGAAGCCTTGCATGTAAAACCCGGTGACAAGATCCTTGTGGTTGTTCGTGGAGAAAGGGTTATTGTCCTCCAAAAACCCAAGTCCCATCACACAGTAATCCGCGGCTTGACTCGCGGCGTCTACTCGAGCGGTCATCTTCAAAAGGAACGCCAGAGCTGGGATTAGGCCGTCTTCACGCCTTTCTCCGCAGTCACCGCCGGATCGAGTTGGATACAAGCATATTCATTTACCAATTAGAGGAAAACGCCCGGTACGTTGCCCACACCGATCACATGTTTTCCTGGCTTGAAAGGCCAAAGTGTGATGCAGTGACGTCAACCATCACCATGACGGAATTGTTGGTTCAGCCCTACCGGGACTTTGAAGAGCACCAGGTGGACGAGTTCTACGGCTTGCTTTCTACATATCCCAACCTGGATTGGATCGCCCCGAACCTGACGATCTCGGATATGCTTTGAATAGCGGGACGATGCTCCGGGGCGGTCAGAGGTGGAGATTCCTGATTATCATTCGGCAATCAAGCCTCGCCTCCCGTTCCCTAAAAATTGGTGGGGAACGGCGACTAAAGCACCTGCCGGCAAGGCTTATAGCCGGGGCGGGCGCCAATTCACAGCCAAAACCCCTTCATTATGTCCGAGGCCTATCTGCACCGGCCTTAGACGGAGTGCGGGTACTGGCTGGACGCATGATCGCGTACCTTTGTAATGTCCGGCTGATCTGAATCGAAAGAGGAGGCGGAATGAAACGCACGTCTGCGTACTACTATATCGGGCTAGCGGTTATTTTAGCGGTCGGCGCGCTTAGATTCAGCCCATCGGCTGCCGCGCAAGGCGAAAAGCACATAACGCGCGTACCGGTATTCCAGTTCGACCCTTCCTGGCCGAAGCTGGGGAGCCACTTTGGTGATAAAGGGAATTGGATTTTTGGCGCGATCGGCGGTATCACCGTTGATCCGTCGAACGATCACGTGTGGTTTATTACGCGCCCGCACACCTTGCTGGAGGATGAGACGATGGCCGCTCAGCACCCGCCCATCGAGCGATGCTGCGTTCCGGCGCCACCGGTCCTTGAGTTTGATGCAGACGGGAACTTTATCCGGGGATGGGGCGGGCCGGGTTCTGGCTACGACTGGCCGAAGACGGAACACGGGATCAGGATTGACTACCGGGGCAACGTCTGGATCACCGGGAGCGGGAAAGGAGATGACCAGGTCCTTAAATTTACGCAATCGGGGAAGTTTCTGCTCCAGATCGGCCACCCGGGAAAGAGCACGGGTGAAAACGATACGGAAAACCTAAACGAGCCGACGAACACGTGGGTGTATCCAAAAACAAATGAGGTGTTCATTACGGACGGATACATCAACCGGCGTGTGATCGTATTTGACGCGGACACGGGCGCTTACAAGCGCATGTGGGGCGCTTACGGCCATAAGCCTGATGATTCAGTGCCGCGGATACGCCGGTTTCCTTTCCTCGGGCCCCAATATCTGCCGGTCCAATCTCTCCTTGAAGGGCCTCCGCCTCAGCAATTCAATCTCCCGCATGACATCCTCATTTCAAAGGATGGACTCGTCTACGTCGCCGACCGGACAAACAACCGGATTCAAGTGTTCAAGTCCGATGGCGCCTTCGTGAAGGAAGCATTTGTCGCGAAAGACATGCTCGGCCCTGTGGGCACGGTAGTCGGCATGGCCTTCTCGCCTGATAGCCGGCAACAGTACATCTACGTCGTAAGTGGCGACGAGCAGGTCCGCATACTCGATCGCGACACCCTTCGGGTCATCGGACAGTTCGGACGCCTCGGGCATTTTCCTGGCCAGTTCTATCACGTGCACGGCATTGCGGTCGACTCGAAGGGCAACCTATACACGGCTGAGGCGGCCTCCGCCGGCCGCCGCGTGCAGAAATTCCTGTTCAAAGGATTCTCGACCGAATAATCACCTGAAGCAGGCGCTCTCTCTTAGCCCGCGACTTCGCCGGGAGAGAACTGGTCTACGTAGCACCAGACCCAGCGTTCTCCCGGCTCAATGGAGCGAATCAAGGGGTGGCGTGTGTGATGGAAATGTTTCGTAGCGTGTTTGTTCTTGGAGGAATCGCAGCAGCCGACATGGCCGCACTCTAAACAAAGCCTCAGGTGCACCCAGCTATCACCAATCTTGAGACAATCCTCGCATCCGCGCTTATCGGTGGTTTCAATCTTAATCTGATTCAGGTGAGAACAATTTTGGCCGCTCACGCCAGTCTCCTTTCCAGAGACAGCCGGTCCCATCCGGCAAGGTTAGCGCCGATTTCATAGGTGCTCTGCGCGAACTCCAGGATTTCGTCGCGCGGCGACTTCGCGCGGCGCACGTCGTCGTACATCAGCACGAATTCGCGGAGCTGGCCGTGATAAAAGGCGCGGTCCGGGCGCGCCCGCTGCTCGCTATAATTTGGCGGTTGAGGAGCGGTGTAAGCAAAAAAGGCGGGTCCTTTCACGTTTCCGCCGCCTGGCCACCAACCGATACTGCTGCATTCGTGGGAGTAGGCTTCGGAGGTAATAACGCCATTCCGTGGCGCAGCCGCGCGGCCGCTAAAGCGCGTGCAGCTAAGATCAAAGCTCCCCCAGAAGAAGTGGACCGGACTCGATTTTCCGATGAAGCGGGCGCGGAATTCCTGGAGCGCCAAGTCTATCGACAGCAGAATACGCC
>JBOGJZ010000160.1:0-5071 GCA_050745645.1 Terriglobia bacterium
GCAGCGCTGATCCAGCAGCGGACTGGTCTTGAGGCTGTGCTGCATTATAGTTGCCGCGGACGAAATGTGGTCACCATCCAGTCGGACCTGCTTGGAGCTCATGCGCTCGGACTCGCAAACATTCTCGCCGTGACCGGGGAACGGTCTCAGTTGCAGGCCTACCCGGCAGCCACAGCCGTTTTCGACGTGGATTCGATAGGTCTGGTTAACATCCTGAATCATCTGAATAGAGGTTTGGACGCCTCCGGAAACCCGATGGGGGCGCAAACCGGATTTTTGATCGGCGTGCGTGTGAACCCGGCGGCGTTGAACCTGGATGAAGAGATTCGCCGCTTCGAGTATAAAGTGGAGGCCGGAGCGAATTTCGCGTTGACTGCGCCCGTGTTTGAGACCGGGCAATTGGCTCGCTTCATAAAGCGCATTGAGGTGGCCGGCTCTGCGCCCATTCCCATCCTCGCGGGCATCTTTACTCTGGCTAGTTATCGCAACGCCGAATTCTTGAATAACGAAGTGCCCGGCATGTCTATCCCGCCGGGAATCCTCGATCGCATGAAAAAGGCGGATACTGGAGACTTGGCGCGGGCTGAAGGTTTGAAAATCGCGCAGGAGATGCTGCTCGAAGTGCGGGGCATGGTCCAAGGAGCACAAATCAGCGCTCCGTTCGGGCGTTATGCCATGGCTGTGGAAGTGGCAGAGGCGCTGGACGGCGCTGTCGCCCGGCCGGAATGATGCATCGCGGGAACCGGGCGGAAGATTGAGGAGACCTGGCGTGGCGCAAAACGCGAAGCCCGGCAAGCCGGAGTGCTTTGAGAAGAATCTTGAGCGGCTCGATGCCATCGTTGTTGAGCTCGAGAGCGCCGAGTTGCCGCTCGAGAAGGCTTTGCAGCTTTACGAAGAGGGCATGCAATTATCAGCTGCCTGCCAGAAACAACTCGAAGAGGCCGAAGGCCGCGTGGAGATCCTCAAGAAGCGGGCTGGCGGAGTGGTCGAGGCCGAAGCGTTCTTGCCTGAAGACGCAGAGGATAAGTGACGCGCGGCGCCAGGCCGCGCACTGTGCATGAGGTTGCCTCAGGCATGAGCATAGCAACGAGTCCAACGATCGGGCAGTATCTTGAGCGCCTGCGGGAGCAGGTGGACGAAGAGTTAAACCTGCTCCTTCCGGAGCCGGACACCTTTCCACAAACAATCCATCGGGCCATGAGGCATTCAGTTTTTGCCGGAGGCAAGCGGCTTCGTCCGGTCCTCTGCATTGAAGCGGGAAGACTATTCGGCTGCGAAGACAGCAGCCTCCGCCGGCGGGCTTGCGCGCTGGAGATGATCCATACCTATTCGCTGATCCATGATGATCTTCCAGCTTTAGACAATGACGATCTGCGGCGCGGAAAACCGACGTGCCACAAAGTCTTTGGCGAAGACATTGCGATCCTGGCCGGTGATGCACTGCTGACTCTGGCGTTTGAAGTGATGGCTTCCCCCGGCCGGCCGCGTGATGAGCTGAAGCTGCAAGCGATCTACGAGCTGACGCAGGCGATCGGCGCCAGGAACGGGATGGTAGGCGGCCAGGTGGCTGACCTCGAAGCTAAGGATGGCACAGCCGATGCGGCAACGATCGAATATATTCATGCCAGCAAGACCGGCGCGCTCATTCGCGCGGCGGTGCGCACCGGCGCGCTATACGCGGGCGCGGGAGGCGATGATCTTAATTGCGTCACGCATTACGGTGAAAAGATAGGTCTCGCATTCCAGGTCGCGGATGACCTGCTGGACGTGCTCAGCTCAACCGGCGCGCTTGGCAAGACGGCGGGCAAGGACCGGGATCAACACAAGGCTACCTACCCGGCCCTTTACGGAATAGAGGAATCGCACCGCAAGGCTCTAGAGTTGGCGCGGGAAGCTGCAGAGGCGCTTCAGCCCTACGGCGAACGCGGTCAAAGGTTGCGTGAATTGGCTTATTATCTAGTCGAGAGGACATCATAGATGGAATACCAGTACCTCACCCGGATCGATTCTCCCGCCGATCTCAAGCGTCTGCCCCGCACGGCTCTTCCGAGAGTTGCTGAAGAACTGCGCGATTATCTTATCTCGGTGGTTTCCCAGGTAGGCGGTCATCTGGCCTCAAGCCTGGGCACGGTGGAACTGACCCTCGCGCTCCACTACACCTTCAATGCTCCGCGTGACAAGATCGTGTGGGATGTAGGCCACCAAGCATACGGCCATAAGATTATCACCGGCCGGCGCGACCGATTTCCCACGCTCCGGCAGTATGGGGGAATCTCTGGTTTCCCCGTCCGCTCTGAGAGCCCTTACGACGCCTTTAACGTGGCCCACGCTTGCACGGCAATCTCTGGGGCGCTCGGCATGGCGGCGGCGCGCGATGTTAAGAATGAGGACTTTTACGTGGTGGCGGTTGTGGGTGACGCAGGACTCACGGGCGGAGTAGCCCTTGAAGGCATCAACAATCTCGGTACGCTCAAGAAAAAGGTGCTGGTCATTCTCAATGACAACGCCATGTCTATCTCCCCGAACGTTGGCGCTATTGCGGGCTATCTGAACCGCATTGTGCACGGCCAGCCCTACCACCGGCTCACGCAGGAGGCCGAGAAGATGATTCTCGCCGTGCCGCGGATCGGTCCGCGCCTGCTTCGCGTGTCGCGGAATATTTTGGAATCTGCCAAGACTCTGCTGATTCCTGGCATGGTTTTTCGAGAGTTAGGCTTCGAGTATGTTGGGCCGATTAATGGACATGACCTGGATGAATTACTTCAGGTGCTGGGGCGGGTTAAGGACAACCCGGGGCCTACCTTGCTGCATGTGGTGACGCAGAAGGGCAAGGGCTACCCGCACGCCGAAGAACTTCCGATGAAATACCACGGAGTCACTCAGTTTGATATTTCAACCGGCGCGTTCCATAAAGCTCCGGTCAAAGCGCCCAGTTACACGTCCGTTTTTGGTAAAGCCGTCTGCCAATTGGCGGAAAGAGACTCGCGCGTTGTCGCTATTACCGCCGCCATGTGCGAGGGTACGGGGCTCGACGAATTTGCCAAAAGGTTTCCCACGCGGTTTTTTGATGTGGGCATCGCGGAGCAGCATGCGGTCAATTTCGCCGCCGGGCTCGCCTGCGAAGGAATGCGGCCTGTAGCGGCTATTTACTCCACCTTCTTGCAGCGCGCCTATGACCAACTTGTGCACGATGTCTGCCTGATGGAACTCCCTGTAACGCTGGCGCTGGACCGCGCCGGACTGGTCGGGGCGGACGGGCCTACGCATCACGGACTCTATGACTTGGTGTATCTGACGGCCCTTCCCGGCATGACTGTGATGGCGCCTAAAGATGAGAATGAGTTGCGCCACATGCTGTTTACGGCGGTAAATTTGGGCGGGCCTGCAGCGGTGAGATACCCGCGAGGCAACGGTCTGGGTGTGCCGCTTGATACGGGTTTCAAGATGCTTCAGATTGGCAGGGCGGAGATCCTGCGCGAGGAGGGCGATATCGCCATTTTGGCGCTTGGCAGCATGGTCTACCCGTGCCTGGAAGCCGCCACGCGCCTGGAATCGCTCGGGATCCACGCTACGGTCATCAACGCCCGTTTTGCAAAGCCGCTCGATCAAGAGCTGTTCTGCGCGCTGGCTACGGAAAAGCAGTTCCTGGTAACCGCTGAAGAAGGAACCGGATCAGGCGGCTTCGGCGCGAACGTTGCGGCCATGCTGCAGGACCGCAAGATTTCCGCCAACATTCTGCGTCTCGCTGTGCCGGACCGCATCATCCCTCACGGCGCGCCCAACCTACTGCACGCCAAGTACGGGCTAGATGTGGACGGCATCGTCGACCGGATCAAGAGCTACGCCGAAGAGTTCCCCCTGATCTCAAGGATTCATCACGGGTCCTTGCAGCAATCCTGAAAGCCCGGCCTGTGCAGCGATGGCCTGTCTAACAGGTTGCTGAAAAGATCCATTTTGTCATGCTGAGCAGAGCGAAGCATCCGCTTGCCGTATTGAAAGGAAAGAGCTTAGATTCTTCGCTTCGCTCAGAATGACACACTGCAACCCCTTTTTTCAGCAACCTGCTATGGCCCCCATAGAACAGAGAGGCAAGACCCGCCTTGACCTTTTACTCGTCCACCGTAACTTGGCTGCATCACGCGAGAAGGCGCAGGGCCTGATCTTGGCCGGTCAGGTGTTGGTGAACGGGCAGAAGGTGGAAAAGTGCGGCGCTCCGGTGAAAGCTGAAATTGATTTGCGCATTTTGGGCGAGCCTCCCAGGTATGTAGGCCGCGCTGGCCTGAAGCTCGAGTCTGCGCTGGACCGGTTTGGAATCGATCCGAAAGGAAAGATTTGTCTCGACATTGGCTCTTCCACTGGGGGCTTCACACAATGCCTTCTCGAACGCGGAGCAGCGAGGGTTTTTGCCGTGGATGTGGGAACCAACCAATTGGACTGGAAGATTCGGAATGATCCGCGGGTGACCGCCCTGGAGCAAACGAATGCCCGCTACCTGCGCCTGGAACATCTCGGCTCGCGAGCTGACCTTGCGACCATGGATGTTTCCTTTATTTCGGCTACCTTGATTCTTCCCGTATTGCCGCCGCTTTTAAATCCTCAGGCGGAACTGCTGCTGCTAGTGAAACCTCAGTTCGAAGCGGGCCGGAAGCTGGTCGGAAAGGGAGGCATCGTAAGGGACCCGGAGGTCCACCGCCAGTCCATCGAGAAAGTCTCGCGCAGCCTTGATGCTCTGGGCTTTTGTCTGACTGGAGTAGCTGAAAGCGCTCTGCCGGGCACACGTGGGAACCGGGAGTTCTTCCTGACCGCCGCGCTGGCCAGCCATCCGTGACCACAACTAGTCACCGCTTGTAATACTGGTTATTGGTCTCGGTGAAGTTAGTCCACTTCTCGGGAAGGTCCTCTTGCGGAAAGATTGCAGTGACAGGACAAACCGGCACGCACGCACCGCAATCGATGCATTCGACCGGATCGATGAAGAGCTGAACCATCTCGGCAAAATTAGCTTCATCTTTGCGCGGGTGGATGCAGTCTACGGGGCACACGTCCACGCAAGCAGTGTCCTTCGTGTTGA
>JBOGJZ010000161.1:0-8592 GCA_050745645.1 Terriglobia bacterium
CGTCAACTCTCCCGGCATCTCCGGCTCTTATTGGATGGCTGACCCATCAATCGGTGGAGCGATCCTTGGTGAAGCCTGCCACTTTTTAGATTTGATGTACTGGCTGCTTGAGTCGGAGCCGGTCTCCGTGGCCGCTTATTGTTTGCCTACCGATCGCAAGGAACCGGTGGGCGAAAACAATATGGCCGCGAGTTTCCGCTTTGCGGACGGGTCCATTGGCAATCTCACCTACTGCACGGTTGGCACCAAGCGGTCAGGCGGTGAACGTGTGGAAGTTTTTGCGCAGGGCGTCAGCGCTTCTACGGAGGATTTCAAGCGGTTCACCGTCGCGGGCAGCGCGATTCACCGCAAAACCAAACTCTGGGCGGACAAGGGTTATGCCGAGGAACTAGCCTCCTTCATCAACAGCATTGGCCGCGGGGAGGCGCCGGCCGTGACAGTGCGTGACGGCGTGCGCGCCACAATCGGTTGTCTGAGGATGCTGGATTCTGCGAAGAGCGGCGAGCCTTTTGCGATCGATATCTCCCAGTTCCGTCCGTAACCGCGCGTTCATGAGAATTCTCCTGCTCGGACCTCATCCGCCGCCATACGGCGGCATTCAAACCCATCTGGTCGCGCTCCGTCAATATCTGCGGGACCAGCAAATCCCGTCCGAGGTCATTAATCTTACCCGGCACCGCCAGCCAGAGGCGGATGGCGTCTACTATCCGCGGACACCGCAGCAGGTGTTACGGCTGCTCCTCCGCCTTCACTATGACATTGCCCACCTGCACGTGGGCGGCGATCTCACTTCGCGCGTGCTGGCATTGACGCTGGTTTGCAATGCCGTACCCGGGCACAAAACCGTATTCACTTTTCATTCCGGTGGCTATCCTTCTTCACAGGCAGGCGGCGGCACGCACCATCTCACCTTGCGCGCCTTTGTCCTGCGCCGGTTTGACCGCCTCATCGCGGTGAACCAGGAAATCAGGGATTTCTATCACCGCTGCGGCGTGCCACAATTCAAGACGCGCGTTATCTCTCCTTATGCTGCGGTTCGCGTTCCTGCTGGAACCACCCTGCCTGCAACCCTGGAGGACTTCTTCCAATCTCACAATCCAGTGCTCTTAAGCGTGGGATTGCTTGAGCCGGAGTACGATTTGCCGCGGCAGCTCGAAGCGCTTGGGCCGGTCCGGAGGGCTTTCCCGCGCGCGGGGCTGGTTTTGATCGGTTCGGGCAGTCTGGAAGGCGAGCTTCGCGCCATAATCTCCCGTCTGCCGGAACACGAGCACATGATGTTATGCGGCGACGTACCGCACGATTCCACGCTGCTCGCAATGCAGCGCTGCTCTATCCTGCTCCGGACGACGCTCTACGATGGAGATGCCATGAGCGTTCGTGAAGGGCTTCAGCTCGGTACGCCTGTGATCGCAACCGATAACGGCATGCGCCCGCCCGGCGTGATTCTTATTCCGCCGTCGAACCTTGAAGCCTTATGCGCTGCCACTGAAAGCTGCCTCCGCAACGGCGCGCCTCGCTTTCAGTCGTCTCCCGCTGACGACCGGGCCATGGCTGCGGTGGTTGACCTCTACCGGGAATTGCTGCCGGAATCGAAAGTACACTAGCTTTAACCGGTTACTGAAAAACCTGCCGGCAGGTCATTCTGAGGAGTCGTAGACGGTCCTGAGTAAAGCGAAGGAAGAATCTCGCATGTTTCTGGAAACACTAAAAAAGCAGATTCTTCGCTGCGCTCAGAATGACAAGCGAAGAGCTCAGAATGACACACTCCAAACCTTTTTCAGCAACCCATTAGGCCAACCGTGCAAGCTCAGGGGCAAGATCATATAGCTCTTCACCCTGCAAATCTACAGGGTTGTTTTGTCAGGGCGATATGCCTAAGTAGCGCCACCGTCTCGCAAGCAAATGTCACACCCGCCGCAGCATGAAAATGTCATTCCCGCGAAAGCGGGAATCCATTTTAGGCCTCACTGGACCCCCGCTCCCCCGCCTTCGCGGAGGACAAGCTTTGCGAGGGTGACCTCCAGGGAAAAGCGGCGCCTGACCCAAATTTTCGAAGCAGAGTGCACGCCCTAAGCCATTTTCCCCAGTTAGTTTCCGGCCGAACTAAAAAACTGTCTCAGGCGTCTCATCCGTCTCCATGCGCGTTTTCCGCCCTGCTATTCTGAAGCTGCCATGAACAGCCATCAACCAAGCTTCCGTTTATGCCGGTCTCCGAAGCTCACCCCGGCGCGCCTGGCCGCCTGCCGGTCAAACGCCCGCAAATCCACCGATCCCCGCACGGCGCGGGGCCAGGCCCGCTCGTCGCTGAACGCGCTCAAACACGGGCGGTATGCCCGCAGGCTGACCCGGACCCTGGAGCAGGCCGGCGAGAGAGGGCAGTTGAGAGTCTACGGAGAGATCGTGGACCGGATCAGGCGGCGCTTCCGGGTGGATTGGGAGCGGGAGCAGCGGATCACGGAGAGCCTCGCGCGCCCGGCGTGGCAAGTCTGGTGCTACAAGTGGAAGGCGGTGGGGGGAGTCAAAACGAACCCAACAAGTGTTGGCAGCTCAGGCAGTTCTGAAAATAATCCGCGATCCCCGATTTGGATTCGAGCGAACGCGAGAGGCCGCGCGCTGAAGTTTGTCTTCGGGCGTCGCCGGCGTCGCCGTTTGCCGTGTCTGCGATTTCGTCTAACGCCTGGTTCCGCCGGGCTGGCGCGTTGGCTTTGATGATCGCATGGAGCCGCTCGCCTATGGCGCGATCCGGTCCCGGCATCGCGGCGATGTTCGCGGGCACGGCGCTTTCCCTGTCCGCCTTCTTCGCTCGCGGGCCCGGCTTTTGTTTCTTGAGAGTTGCTTGTTTCTTTGTTTTTGTCATAAGTGGTCTACCCCCATTCTTGAAGACAATTCAAGACGAATCCTTAGACCATATTGACACAGCCTCCGCCGTGTTCGAAAAGCGGAGACAGCGTCTTTTGAACGCGCAGAGACTTGAGGTCGGGCGCCGCCTCCTCGCGCTCCGGACAAGCACAGCGGCTTGACAACTCCGAAAGCAGATTTTTATAATCTGGCTGTAACTGAGGGAAGCGGCGCAGGTTTTGGTTTTAGCGGGTTGCTGAAAAATGGCTAGAAGTATGTCATGCTGAACCGAGCGAAGAATCTAAATCCTTCCGTTTCAGGATGACAAGAAGATGCTTTGCGGAGCTTGCCCTGAGCCCGCAGAGATTCTTCGCTGCGCTCAGAATGACGGGCGAAGGGCTCGGCATGATAAAACGGATTTTTTCAGCAACCTAACAGAGCGGGAATAACTCAGTGGTAGAGTGCGACCTTGCCAAGGTCGAAGTCGCGGGTTCGAATCCCGTTTCCCGCTCCAGATCTCCAGGTCATTACACCCGCTCTCATGGCGCGGTACCCAAGTGGTAAGGGAGAGGTCTGCAAAACCTTTATGCGGGAGTTCGATTCTCCCCCGCGCCTCCAGGATTCCTGATAAGTCACCCCTGCAAAGCAAAGCCCAGGTGGGGGATTCTGCAGATTTGGAAAACTCCGAGGCGTAATCATGATGACGTCACCCATGGCCGCTGTGGGTATTCTGCTCATGTCATTTAGCGCGAGCGTTCACGCCTAGGCGTTGGCGCGGCCACACGATGTTCCCGCGAAGCAGGGCGCAGGTTGCAGCGCAAAACTAATCGCGCTCACGTTCGACGATGGGTCCAAGCCTTACGTGCTGATGGGATACCCCGTGGCGGCGTGGGGGGAGCCTAACTCCATGGATTGCCTTTCATCACGCTATCGGCTGTCTAACTCCTTTAGGGGCCCAGTATGTTCCCGGCCTCTCAAAACCCCGAAGCCTTTGATAAATCAGCGACCGCACAACCTGCGACACGGAAGTTTACGAAATCGATGGCAAATCCCAAAGTCACGATGACATCCCACGGGTCAGCCGGGTAAACTGCAAGAGAAGCCGAATCAAAGCCGACGGCTTCAGGCGCGCCCATCCGGCCGTCGGCTCGCCTGACGGTTAATCAGGGCGCGCGGCTGGAAGCCAACTACTGCGGAGTGAAGACGTGAGCGAGAATCGTGAAGAAGATCATCGTCAATTAAACGAGCTGGCGGCTTCATCTGCAACGCCACAATGCGCGAAAGGCTCTGCCCCGCGCGCTCTTTTCCCATTCGTTGATCTAAAGGCGCAGTTCGCGGCGTTACGCGAAGACTTGATGGCGGCAGTATCGCGCGTGTTTGAAAGCCAGCAGTTTATCATGGGGCGTGAAGTGGAAGCCCTGGAACAGGAGCTGGCGGATTTTCTCGGCGTGAAGGAAGCGGTGGCCTGCGCCTCCGGCACTGCGGCGCTCGAACTTTCTCTGCAAGCGCTCCAGATCGGCCCTGGAGATGAGGTGATCACCACCCCGTTCACCTTCGTAGCGACGGCAGGGGCGGTGGCGCAGGTGGGCGCAAAGCCTGTTTTCGTGGACATCGAGCCACGAACCTTTAATCTTGATCCATCTCTCATCGGGCCGGCTATCACAGCCAGAACTCGCGCCATCATTCCCGTCCATCTGTTCGGGTTGCCGGCTGAACTCGATCCGATCCTGGAGATAGCCAGCCGCCATGGTCTGGCGGTTATTGAAGACGCCGCCCAAGCTATCGGCTCCCGCTACCATGGACGCTCTGTTGGAGGATTTGGAACGGCGGGATGCTTCAGCTTCTTTCCTTCAAAAAACTTGGGAGCAGCGGGTGATGGGGGGCTTATCACTACTCAAGACTCGCGACTGGCAGAGCGCCTGCGCCTGGTTCGGGTTCATGGAAGCCATGCACGCTATCACTATGAGACGCTCGGAACTAATAGCCGCCTCGACGCTCTGCAAGCCGCCGTACTGCGGGTAAAACTTCCGCACCTCCCCGAATGGACCCGGCGCCGTCAGGAGGCAGCCAGGCGCTACAGCAGCTTGTTTGCGGAGTCAAAGCTGGAGAGCCAGATCATTCTCCCTTCCACACCGGACGGCCGGACGCATGTATACAATCAGTACGTCATCCGGTCTCCGCAACGCGACTCGCTGCGGGAATTCCTGCGCAGAGAAGGCATACCGGCGGAGATTTACTACCCGGTTCCGTTACACCTTCAACCAGCTTTCGCCTACCTCAGCTACAACCCCGGTCAATTCCCTGAAGCTGAGGCTGCCTGTAAAGAGGTTCTTGCCCTGCCCATTTATCCCGAGCTTGATTCTCAGAGTCAGGTGCTGGCCGCCAGGGCAATTACGAGATTCCACGGAGACCAGGGTTCATGAGCAAAATTCATCTCAGCCCTCGCTCGCGCGGCGCCTCCCATGCGCACAAAAGGCATCCGGCATAGCAGCCGGGATGTTTCCCGGCCAGCCGGAGGAATCGCAGCGGGGATTGAGGCGGCGAAATTCATGCGGCGGCGCGCAATCTCAAGTTCACATAATCTATGACGCGGAGCTTTCGATGCAATGTTGCGAAGAGTTAGGCCAGTGGATTGACGAGGGTGTTTTTTATTTTGGGGCCAAGCAGCGCATCAACGACGGCCGCATCGTGAACGACGTCGAGACGGAATATTTTGTGCGCTCCGCGGCGAGCCGTGGCTACTCTTACATCGGGATTAACTACTGTCCTTTCTGTGGCCGCGCGCTGTCCACGGCGCTTTGGGCCGCAGAAAAGAAAAAATGAAGCGTCTCGTTCACGCTCAACCCTCCATACTTCGCCTTCCGTGCCTATGGCGGACAGTAGCATCACCGCAAGGCGGCTCATTTGCCTCTCGCCTTGAGCAGGTCTTTCAGCTCATCCATAAACTCCCGGACGTCCTTAAAGTCCAGGTAAACCGAGGCAAAGCGAACGTAGGCGACTTTATCCAGCTTCTTAAGGCGGCTCATGACCATCTCGCCCACGGATGACGTGGGCCGTTCGCGCGCCGGAGATTCGCCTACGTAAGATTCCACTTCATTGACGATCTCCTCCAGTTTGCTCACCGGGACCGGCCGGCGCTCGCAAGCCTTGAGCAGCCCTGCCAGCACCTTCTGCCGGTCGAACTTTTCACGGCGGCCGTCTTTCTTGACCACCATGTATGGGATTTCATCAATCCTCTCGTACGTGGTGAAGCGCCGCTTGCATCGAGTGCACTCGCGGCGGCGGCGGATCGTATCGCCGGTCTTCGCCTCCCGCGAGTCCACTACCCGGTCTTCAAGATGGCCGCAGAAAGGGCACTGCATATTTCACGCTTTAGGAGTAACCAACTGGCCCTGTTCCTCCACAGTGGACAGTAGTTTCTTGATGCCAAGACCTTCACCAAACAAAAGAGCAATCCCAATGACGAGACACGGAGCCATCACCGTAACCCAGGTAATGATGGCAGCGCTTGCAGCGGCGGCTGGCGGCGCGTGAAAGATCTCTTCGAGCGCGAGCATGGCCGCCACTTGATAGCCGCCTCCCACGCCCGGTAGTTGGATCAGCAGGCCCACGGCAGAGACCACCAGAATCAGCCCTGCGGCCCACCACGACAGAGCCTTGAGACTACCGCCGAGACAGTGGAGGCTGAGCCATATCACGGTGACGTTCAGCACCCATAAGACAGCGGTCCACAACACGCTCGCGGAAAAGTCCCATAAATTTTGGATCACCTCAAGGCCGGACGAGAAAGATCGCAGAAAGCCGCTCACGCGAACACGCAGCTTGCGAGGCGCACATGCCAGGATTCGTTCCACACGGGCCAGAATCGGCTCCGAGTAAAGCCGGTACGCGACGAGCACGGCGACTCCAAAGGCGGACAGCGCCAGAATAATCAATGCCGCGTGACGCGCTTCCTGCAGGAGGCGAAGCGAGCGCGAACCGGCGGCCGGCGTCGGCTCAAAGTAGACCGCGCAAGCGAAAAGGACAACCAGAGCCAGGGAGTCATACACCCGCTCGAGAACCCATACCGCGAGTTGCGAGGTAAAGGGCAATTTTTCAGCCTTGGCGATGTAGGCGGGCCGCACGATTTCTCCGGCCCGTCCCACAAGGTAGATCGAACTAAATCCGAAAATCTGGCCTTTGAAAAGAACCCAGAGGGAACACCTCTTGAGAGGTTCAACGAAGAACTTCCAGCGGTAGGCGCGCGCGAGATAGGTGACGCAACTGACAAGAATCGCCAGGATCAGCAACCCTAAGCTGAGGTGAGTCAGGAGGAACCAGAGCCGGCTCCATCGAAAGCTCTTCCACTGCGAGCTGCGGCTTAGTTGGAACAGGATCAGCCCGAGAACCGCTATTCCCAAGCCCCATCCCAGCCAGCGACGCCGGTTCTTGTTCATAATCGCAAGGGTGCCTAGATTGTCAACATATCGAATGCCCCAAATCAAGTCAAGCGAGCCGCCAGAGGGTAGATACAAGCGCAAGGCAGCGTTTGCACGGCGAACGCAGCGCTACAACTACAACGCTTCCGGTTTTAACCGGAAAGCGCCTCTCCGTGCAAGGCTTCTTTTCCTGCGCGGCGCTCCAGTAGTGTAGAATACCAAGTTTGGAAAACTCACTGCGCGCGCAGGTTCCAGCCGCGCTACCCTTGTGCTTTGGGCCTTGCTGATCGCAGATCGGAATTATGAGCGCGAAAGTTAAAACGGCAGTACAAACCGGCCATCAGAGCGGAGACCATTGTATAGTAGTAGGGAGGAGGTTTGATGATGATCAAGGACAGGCGTCTGTTGCTAGGGATCCTGATTTGTCTGGTGATGGCGCTTTCAGCGGCGTGCGAAACCAGCTTCCCGGAGTGGAGCGGTCAAATGCCGAACGAAACAGGCTCTCATCAGGCGGGTGATAATCTGAATCAGCAGACCGCTGACAATAACAGCCAGGCCATCAGGCCCATCGTATGGCACTCAACTGCGGAGGGCCTTACATCCGCTGCTAGCCGTAGTGCTGGTTCCAACTCACAGTCCGCCGCGTGCGGAGCAGCGGAGCTTCTCGCCGTTTCTGCTATTCCGGCAACTCGGTCGGCAGAGCGTGAATCAAACCGCTGCCGCATGCCGTTCGCCACTGCATCAACGCCCAATTCGTTGCCTTGAATGTTGCCGCTATGAATTGGCAAGCCTCAGTAGCGGCTGACCTGCGCTAGCGTAGTGAAGAACTCTGGAAAGGACACCGCGGCGCATTCGCTCCCAATAATGGCAACCCCGCCTTCTGCCACGAGTCCTGCTATGGCGAAGGCCATGGCGATGCGATGGTCTCCGTAGCTTTCAACGGCTGACCCGATCAACCTCTGCTTGCCCGCCACCCGCAGGCCGTCCTCAAGCTCTTCCACCTCCGCTCCCAGTCGGCGTAAATTCTCCGCCACGGCCGCCAGCCGGTCACTTTCCTTGACGCGAAGCTCCGCGGCCCCCCGGAACGATATTCCGCGGCGGGTCTGCGTGCCAAGCACGGCCAATACAGGAAGCTCGTCGATCAAGTTGGGGATCAGTTGAGCTGGAAGTTCGCCGCCCTCAAGTTCGCTGTGCTTGACTTCGATATCCCCAACCGGCTCGCCGTTCAAGCTTCGGAGATTCTGGACTTGAATGCGCGCGCCCATTCGGCGCAACACGTCCAGGACGGCGGTGCGGGTGGAATTCAAACCTGCATTCTCGATAATCAGGCGTGATC
>JBOGJZ010000162.1:0-1732 GCA_050745645.1 Terriglobia bacterium
CTGACGCACTCTTCCTATGCCCGCGAAGCTGGCGGAGACGTGAGAGACAACGAGCAGTTAGAGTTTCTGGGCGACGCGGTGCTAAACTTTGTGGTTAGCTCCAGATTGGCGGATGCTTTTCCAGGACATTCTGAAGGCCAGCTCTCCCGGGCAAGGGCGCGGTTGGTGGGAGCAGAGCATTTGAGCGTAGCGGCGTTCAGCCTCAAGCTCGGTTCTTACCTCCTGCTTGGGCTTGGCGAAGAAAAGACGGGAGGCCGGTCCAAAAGCCGGCTTGCAGTGAACGCGCTCGAGTCCTTGGTGGCTGCTCTTTACCGGGACGGTGGGTTGCCGGCCGCAGAGCATTTCATTTCTCGCTTCATACTGCCCTCTGATTTGCGGGAGCTAGAGGACCAGCTTCTGAGCGTGGATTATAAATCCGCCTTGCAGGAGCGCTTGCAGACTTCCGGGCAGGACTTGCCTTGCTATCGCGTGGTCAGCGAAGAGGGGCCAGAGCACCGCAAGCAGTTCGTGGTGGAAGTAGGCGCACGGGATGCGGCGGCGCGCGGCAGGGGCGATACCAAAAAACTTGCTGAGCAGGAAGCGGCGCGCGGTTTGCTCGAAATTCTGAAAGGCCGGTCCAATGGCTGAACCATTCCGCAAATCATCCACGCGTGACACGTTCGAATCACTGGTGGTTACCGTTATCCTGGCGGTATTCGGCACCACCTTCGTAGTGCAGGCGTTTAAGATTCCCACCGGTTCGATGAAGAACACGCTGTTGGTCGGCGATCATTTACTGGTCAACAAGTTCTGCTTCGCCGCGCAGCCGGGATGGCTCCGGCACGTTCTACCGTACCGCAACATCCGGCATGGGGACATTCTCGTTTTCAAGTATCCATCCACCGAAGCGCAGCAGGAGCCTGGCACTCATTTTGTAAAGCGCGCGATCGGCCTGCCGGGAGATCGCATCCGGGTCGCAAACCGCCAGGTTTACCTAAACGGTGCGCCTCTTAAAGAACCTTACGTGCGCGACACCTACCCTGGCATCCTCCGTCCCGGCGATAATTTTCCCCTGCCTTATGGAGAATCTCTTCCGGGGTCCACGCTGAGCTGGGAAGAAGCGCAAAGCCAGTACGAGAAAGATGGGCAAGTGGCGGCGCCGCCGGGACACTATTTCGTGATGGGTGACAATCGTGAGAATAGCTGGGACAGCAGGTTCTGGGGCTTTGTGCCGCGCGATCTCGTCTCCGGCCGCCCTCTGGTGATTTATTGGTCCTACGAAACGCCGCCTGGGGCTTATCTGCGCACCTCCTTAGCCGATCGTATTTCCGGGACCTTCAGCATGATTGTCCACTTCTTCACCAAGACGCGCTGGCGGCGGACCTTTAAGCTGGTGCGCTGATGCATCTTCTACGGCGGCCTCAGTTTCGCAAGGCGCTGCTCCTGCTCGCCGTGCTTTTGGTTGCCGCGTGGTTGATCCCGCCGTTCTTCCATGCGGGCCGCTACCGCCGGGTCCTGCAATCTGAGATTGAACGCCGCCTTGGCCGTCCGGTGAATCTCGGCGCCGTTAACTTTCGGCTCTTGCCTCACCCTGGGTTTTCAATGCAAAACGTTGTCATTGAGGAAGACTCCGGCTTCGGCTGGGAGCCGTTCGTCCGAGTCGCCAGCGTCGAGTGCGATCTGCGCTGGCGGAGCTTGTGGAGCTCCCAGCCTGACTGCTCCAGGATCGTGCTGGATCATCCCACCATCGACG
>JBOGJZ010000163.1:0-7057 GCA_050745645.1 Terriglobia bacterium
GCTGAAAAAGGTTTGGCGCGCGTCATTCTGAGCCGGTTCGCTCCTATCATTTTCATTCTGAGCGGAGCGAAGAATCTAAGCCTTCTCTTTCAACATGGCAAGCAGATGCTTCGCTTCGCTCAGCATGACAAATCTGGATCTTTCAGCAAGCTATAGAGAGTGCGCCGCCGCCGTTAGCCCCATCGGTAAGATCCTACGCTACGTCTCGGGCGGCTGGATTCCGGCCAGAAAGAGGTCGCGATATTTTTCAGGCAAAACCCGCGGGCGGCCTTCGCGGTCGGTGATTACGTGTACGGTCTCGCCCTCGGCAAGCAGATCCTCATCCGGGAAGCGGTAAACCTCATAGCCAAAGACGAGGACCCGCTTGCGCAGGCCGCGCAGCCGCGTCAGAACACGGATGTCATCGTCGTAGCGGGCCGGGGCCGTGTAGCGGCACTTAACTTCGGCCACCATGATGTAAAGCCCGTCGCGTTCTTCCATCTCACGATAGGCGAAGCCCTGTGCGCGGCAAAAATCCGTCCGGCCGATTTCAAACCATATAAGATAGTTGGCATGATACACGACGCCCATCTGGTCGGTTTCTGCGTAGCGTACACGAAGCTGTGTGGAAACGCTGGTTGCCGGGTATTCGTTGAGCATGGTTATCTCGCCATCGTTTCGCGGCCGCTCTCGAATCTGGCAGGCTGCTGAAATATCCCGATCTGTCATGCTGAGCGAAGCGAAGCATCTGCTTTTGGGATTGAGAATAAAAGACTATAGATTCTTCGCTACACTCAGAATGACATTCCTGGAAGCGTCTTTCAGTAACCTGCTAGGCCCGGTTTCAACCGGCATGCGTCCTTAACTTTATCCCTGTGCGCGAGGCGCTTGCTCTTAAGAATCCGCTACCGGCCTGCGGAAGCCGTTTGTGGAGCGCAGAACTGGTCGAAGGCTTGAGTAAGGTCGGCAGCGATCTCTTCCGGCATGCGTCCTTCGATCTGCCGGCGCTCGAGCATGAATACCGCTTTGCCGTCGCGCAGCAAGCCTACAGACGGAGAGGACGGCTCATACTGCGGGAAATAGGCGCGCGCCCTGGCGGTAGCGTCCACGTCCTGGCCGGCAAAGACTGTGGTAAGGTTGTCGGGCCGCACCCGATGCTTCAGAGCCATTGTGATTCCGGGCCGGGCCTTGCCAGCCGCGCAGCCGCAGATGGAGTTGACCACGACGAGCGTGGTGCCCTTCGCTTGTTGCAGGATGGAGTCTACCTCCTCCGGCGTTCGCATCTCGCGAAAGCCGATGCTCGTTAGTTCCTCCCGCATCGGGCGAATCATCTCTTCGGGATACATGCTCATTCCTTTTCCTCCGTAGGGGCTGTATTCCACAGCGCGGCAAACGCGCTGGGTAATTTCATTATAACCGTAAGGTACAGCATAGCGCAGCACGGCCTTCACTTTATATCCCGATGAATGCCACACCCGCGCCGGCGGGGGTGCGATCCACTTACGCGGACTCCCGGCGCTTCGCTGTGTACGCATGTAGTTTGAGTGGCGAAGGCGCAAACAGGATAGAATCAAGCTTATGGTTCAAACTCTATTCGGTCCTCAGGAAGAGAAATCAGGCATCTTTGGGCGGCTCAAGAACGCCGTCGCTTCTACGAAAGCGCAGCTCGTCGAGCGGATCGAGGGCATCGTTGAGAGCAAGGACAAGATCGACGCCGGCGTCTTCGAGGAGTTGGAAGCCACGCTGATCGCCGCTGACTTGGGAGTGAAGACCACGCAGGATATTCTAGCCCATCTGCGCGTTCAGGTTGATAAGCGGCAGTTGACGGAACCACGCCAATTGCGTGGTGCGATTGAGCAGGAGCTTCTCGCGATACTCGAAAAGCCGGGCGCCGGGCAGCGTCCCGCGCCCAAGCGGCCGCCGGAGGGCTTGCCCGAAGTGATTTTCATGGTCGGCGTGAATGGCGTAGGCAAGACCACCAGTATTGCGAAGCTCGCGGCCTACTACGTGCGGCAAGGCCGTCATCCGTTGCTGTGCGCGGCGGACACTTTCCGCGCAGCCGCCATCGAGCAACTCGAAATCTGGGCGGGACGGTTGGGCGTCCAGATGGTGAAGCAAAAGCCGGGCGCAGACCCCTCCGCGGTGATCTATGATGGGCTTGCCGCCGCCAAGAAACGCCACGATGATCTCGTGATCGTTGACACTGCCGGGCGGTTGCACACCAAGTACAACCTCATGTCCGAGCTGGGGAAGATGTGCCGCATCGCCGGCCGTGAGGTCGCCAACGCGCCGCACCAGGTGCTGCTCGTGATCGATGCGACAACCGGGCAGAACGGCCTCAGCCAGGCGCGGCAATTTACAGAACGCGCCGGAGCCACCGGAGTCATTCTCACCAAGCTGGATGGCACTGCCAAAGGCGGCGTGGTAGTGGCTATTGCGCGCGAGCTCGGTTTGCCTATTCTCTTTGTGGGTATCGGAGAGAAGATCGACGATCTTCTGCCTTTCAATCCAAAGGAATTTGTGGCCTCGCTGTTTGAAGCGTCATGAGCGCGCGATGGCGGACGCTGGTTCGCGCTCCTTTGGCGCGCGGCGCGAAGTCCGCAGCGCCGACACTTCCTGGGGCGATAGCCTGCGCCACGCGCCGACTTTCAGTCCTTCGAGCGTCAGCCCGCCGATGCCCGTGCGCACCAGCTTCAATACCTTAAATCCCATTGCCTCGATCATGCGGCGCACTTCACGGTTCTTGCCTTCAGTCAGGATCACTTCGAGCCAGGTGTATTTGCCGCGGTCCTCGATGCGGCGCACGCTCAGCGGACGCGCCCAGTCGCCGCGCTTCATCTCAACGCCAGCCCCGAGGCGGCCAATCACCTCATCCGGAAGCAGCGCATTCGTCTTCACACGATAAGTCTTCGGCACTCCGGACCTGGGGTTCGTTATATAGTCCGCTAATTTCGTGTCGTTGGTCAGTAGGAGCAAGCCGGAGCTATCCAGATCCAGCCGGCCGACGGGGAACATCCAGCGCCCGCTATCGCCGAGATATTGGTAAATGGTGGGACGGCCTTGAGGATCGCCGTGGCTCGTGATGACGCCCTTCGGTTTGTAGAAGAGTACGGCGATGGGTCGCGCCGGCTTCAGCCGCTGGCCGTCCAGGTGAAACGCATCCTGACCGGGGCGCACCCAAAGGTCAGGGTCGCGGACCACGCGGCCGTTCACCTTGACACGTCCTTCGAGGATCGCGGTGCGGGAGTCGGTGCGCGAGGCTATTCCGAAGCGGGAAAGAACACGGTCCAAGGTCATGACGGGTTTTGGCTTCATGAAAGGCTGTGGTCTCCCGGGCTCTCCGCCCCAGTGAGCGTTCCGGCGCGAGCGCCTTACGCTTGCGCCTATTGCAGCAATGAGGCCTCATCAAGTTGAATGAACTCCTGGATGTCGGGTTCAGGTGAGCGGCGCATCTCATCACGCGTGCCGAAAAACGCGACGCGCCCGCCGGCCAGAAACACTACCCGGTCCGCCAGCTTGCGGGCAAGTCTCATGTCATGTGTGACGACCACGGATGTGAGGCCTCTCTGCCGTTTCAATTTCAGGATCAGGTCGCCCACCATCTGGGCCATGAGCGGATCGACCATAGTGGTAGGCTCATCGTACAGGATAGCTTCCGGCGACGCGCCCAGCGCCCGCGCAATGGCTACCGCCCGCTTCATGCCGGTGCTCAAATCCGAGGGCAGAAGGTCCTGAGTTCCGGTGAGGTCCACGAGGCCCAGCAACTCTTCTACCCGCGCCTGAATTCTGTCTTCGTCCCAGGTTTCCGGCTCGTGCAGCGCGCGCTCGCGGAGAGCGTAGGCGACGTTTTCGCCGACTGTGAGCGAATCAAACAGAGCTCCGGACTGGAAAACCATGGTGACTCGCCTCCGTATTGGAGTTAGCTCAGACTCGGTCATCGATGCGATGTTGCTGCCTGTGACGTAAACTTCGCCCTGATCCGGCTTGAGAAATCCCATGATGTGCTTAAGCGTGACGCTCTTTCCGACTCCGCTGCGCCCGAGCACAACAACTGTTTCACTCCGCCGGACTTCAAAACTCACGTCCTCGAGTACGGTCTGTTCTCCGAATGACTTCCAGACGTGAGAGAATTGAATGTAAATTTCATCCATAAGCCATATTATCGCGCCGTGAAGAATTAATTGAACCCGCCGTTTTCAGACCGTATGATTGAGCCTTATGTATGACTATCTGGCGGAACTCTTCGTTTACTCGATAACCGCGGCGTATCTTGTCCTCTTCGTCCTCCTGATACAGTACTGGGCCAGAGGCCTGATGCGCTCTCGCCGTAAACCGGTCAAGCCACGCCTAACCGGGTCCGCCGGTTTACCGCCGGCTTAGGCACAGCATCTCCAAGGCATATCTGCGCCGCCGGCGGCGCGCAGCCGGAAGGAGGCAAGCACGTGAGCGAAGCTTGGTTGAATCAAACTGAAGGCGACCAGCGGAGATATCCTCGCACTGACTGGAGCGAGGAAGCAATTCTCCAGTGTTCCGGGCGAGAGTATATTTTGGCGGCTCGCAATATCAGCGAGGGTGGCATGGGAGCCGAGAGCTGCACGGAGTTGCCAGCCTCTGCACTGGGCTTCGTCTCATTTCAACTGAAGGCCGAAGGGCTGCCGCTTGCGTGCCGCTGCCGAGTGATCTACTCCGTCCACGGTAAAGGAGTGGGGATTGAGTTCTTGGATGTGAGCGAGGAGGCGCGTTGGATGCTGAAGAGTTTTATCAACAAAACCAACTGAAGCTTTAGCAGAGGGATGAAAAGGTTCTTATGGCTGTCCGAAATTTTCAGGGCAGTCGCTCATGCCGCCTTGCGACACCTCGAAGCATGAAAATGACCCCCGCACCTGCCCTCGTACATCGGGCGCCCTCTCACCCAAGGGGAGAGGCTGTAGCGCAGCGTTCGCATTGTAAAGCTGCGGCTTTTCGCGGAGCCGTGGACAAGCCGCAGAGCCTGCCCTGAGCATAGCGAAGGGGTCGAAGAGCTGACCCTGCGCTACAAATCCAGGATCGAGCCGGGTGAGGGGTTATCCGAAATTTTCGGAGCGGATGCTTCCCGACTTCGCCGGGACAGGTCGCTGCGCTCTGCATGACAAACTAGCATTTCCAGGAGCCTGATTACCAGATGTCTGGAGGTCTCGCGATGAAGATGTCAACGGTAGGGTTATTCTTTGCGGTGTGCGTAGCGGCTGGCGTGGGGAACGCCCGCGGCGTCCCGAACGGTGCGCCACGGGCTGGCCTGGCGTCGCAGGCGTCCGGCCAAACCGCAGCCTCTACGGTAAACCCAACAAACACTGTCCAGACAGGCCAACTGAAAAGCCTGCTGAAGCAACTGTTTCTTGATGTCGCGCGCACACAGGATTTGCTCGGGTTGCTTCAGCCCAATCAGTGGAAGAAAACGACAGACGCGCAACGTGCAAAATTTGAGCAGAACCTCTCGACACTGCGCAGCCAGCTCGATGATCTTGAGAAATCGCGTTATGCGTGGCTTTACAGCCCTGATAACCCTGATTACGGAAAGAAGACGGTGGACACGTTGGGTTCGGTAGTTCAGCAATTGCGCGCCGTGGACGAAGCCGTGAACCGGAATCAGACGGCGCCTTCCGCGCTATCGCTCCACAAGGCTGCGGAGGAATTAGCAGCCGCGCAAGGAAAACTTCAGGATCAGCTAGCAACGATGTTCCCAGGCCGCTTCGCGGCGCAGGCGCCTGCTTTAGCTGCGGCGCCAAGCACGCTGTCAACTGCGGCCCACGCGGCTCCGCCCGCAGTCGCGCCAACCAAGTCCGCCAAAACGTTGAGCGCCACGCCAGTGGCCTCCTCCGCTGCGGTTACTCCATCTTCGCCGCCCGGTGCAGCTACAACTACGCCGCCGTCTCGTCCTTCTGCTCCGCCCCCCGCATCCGTGGCGCCGGTTGCCGCGCCACTTAACGCTCGCCAGGTCAAGGACTTGCTCAGCAAGATTTACCTGGCGAGCGCCCGTGTAAACGACCTCGTTGGATTAGCACAGCCGGATCAGTGGAAGATGAACGGCGCTGACCGGGGGCTTCTGCAGGAAAAACTGAGTTCGTTGCGGTCGCAGATGATAGCGCTGGAACAGGCGCGCTACAAGCTCTTCTACAATCCGGAAGATCCAGCGCTTGCGGCACAGGCGGCGGCCGCGCTTCGGAATGCCGTGCCTGCAATCCGGGCGATTGCTATTGCGGTGGAGCAATACGACAGCGCCTCGGACGCCGCCCAGATGAATCAGCCCGCTGGCGAACTCGCTGCCGCTGAAGGGCAGCTCGATTCTTATTCCGCTTACCTTCAGCAAAGAATTCAGCGGCAACTAGCAGCGCGACCGGCGGGCCTGCCTGGCCGCGTGACACTTGAAACAGAACGGATTTCTGCTCCTACGCCGCCCCCACAGCCGCTGAAATCTGTGACGATCTTCACGCCACCCTTGACCCCCGCCCAGGTGAAAGCGGTCCTATACAAGATATACGTTTCGGAGTTTCGCATCCGTGACCTGCTAGGGCAAGAGCACCCCAAGCACTGGAAAGCATCTCAGGCAGAGCAGACGCTGGCAAGCCAAGCCAGGGAAAGTCTTCTTTCACAGATTGCGGCGCTCGAAACATGGCGGGCGCGACTCAATCAAGAACCCGGCAATATGTATTATGCCTTCCAGGTTTTCCACGCTGTCGACCAAGTTTTCCATCCGCTGCGGGTTTTCAGCCGCGAAGTTGAGCGCTATCAGGGCGTTAGCATGGGTGAACCCTATCGCCGCCGCGCCGCCGACCTTGAAGCGAACCTCAATGCTCTGTTGCCCTATGTTGGCGCGATCATGGAACATGCTTCTAATGATGCGAGCATGATTCAGGCGGATCTCGATACGTGCCAGAACCAACTGACATATGCCATGCATGCAACGCTCCACTCACCGACGCCACTCAGGAACGTGGTGCCCGTGATCGAAGGGCGGCGCGCGCGCGCCCGAAGGCAAGCGGCGAAAGGAAACTCCTTGCATCACTGAGGAGGCAGGAATTCCGGCGGATAGCTTGGCGAC
>JBOGJZ010000164.1:0-4712 GCA_050745645.1 Terriglobia bacterium
TTCTGCATGAGGTGAAAAAGGATTTGCGCAAGGATGCGCTCCTCATTTCTGCCGCCGCCTCCGTAACTACGAACTTCATCGAGCGCGAGCTGCCTTATCCTGTGCGGGTGGTGCGGGCCATGCCCAATACTCCTTGCCTGATACGCCACGGCATGATTGCACTGGCGCGGGGCAAGAACGCGACGGAAGCGGACCTGAAAATGGCGACTCGAATTTTCAGTTCGATGGGCCGCACTGTAACCGTAGACGAAAAACACATGGATGCAATCACAGGACTTTCCGCCTCCGGACCGGCTTATGTCTACACCATCATCGAATCGCTGGCAGAGGCGGGAGTGAAGTTGGGTCTGCCCAGGGAGCTTTCGACAGAGCTTTCTGCCCAGACGCTGCTCGGCGCTTCCGCGCTGGTGCTTCAGAGCGGGGAGCATCCGGCCAAGCTGAAAGACATGGTGACAACTCCCGCGGGCTGCACCATCGACGGCCTGCTTGAACTCGAAGAGGGAGGCCTGCGGCTTACGCTGATTAAGGCGGTGGTGCGAGCGGCTGAACGGGCTAAGCAGCTGGTAGACAGCCAGAACAATAAATAATTGAATTATTGGTTCATTGAGCGGAATCCCGGAAAGCAAGGATCTGCCGACTCAACGGGGGAATGACTCAATTCTTTTGGGAGGTTGCGAATGGCGTTAAAGGTTGGAGATGCCGCGCCTGATTTCAAATTGAAGTGCTCAACTGGAGAGACTCAAGGCGAGTTTCAGCTTTCGGCGCGGAAGGGCAAAAACGTTGTCATCCTCTTTTATCCGCTCGATTTTACTCCGGTTTGCCAGAGCGAGCTGGCCGGCTTCCAATCGGAGATCGCCAAGTTCACTGATACGGACGCCGAGGTGGTCGCAGTTTCCACGGACACGGTTTTTTCTCACATGGCGTTTCAAAAAGAACTCGGCGGCGTGAACTACCCCTTAGCTACCGACCGCTGGCCGTATGCGGAGACGGCGAAAGCTTACGGCGTATTCCCTCCCGCGAAACACACCATTCCATTTGTAAATGACCGGGCTATTTTCATAGTGGATAAGCAGGGCAAGATCGCCTGGTCCAAAGTCTACGAAATCGGTACCAAGCCTTTTCCCGGCGAAGTGCTGGCAGTGCTGAGCAGGCTTCCGTAGTGTGAGGCCGGAAGCCCTCGGCCACGACGGCTGTCATTCTGAGCCGATTCGCTCTTCTTTGAATCGCTCTGAGCCGGTTCGAGCCTATATGTCATTCTGAGTGTCACATGGGCCTGCGGCCCACCCATGCAGATGAAAGTCGCCAGGCTCTGTCACCCACACGAAGCTTGTCCTCCGCGAAGGCGGGGGAGCGGGGGATTCAGAACGGTGCGAAACATCCTGGATTTCCGCTTACGCGGGAATGACGGGAGATGGATGACTTTCGAGAGAGCATGACATTTCATTCGGTTGCGGCTTGGCCGCGCTGCGCCTCCTGAAAATTTCTTGTCTCATGCGTCTCATGGGTCTCCTTTATCTCGTCTGGAGCTGTTAGGCTGGACGAAGTCCATCATGGCGAATCGGTGTGTTGGAACCATGGCTCCCATCTTTCGCAAACCCTGTTTCACCGAAAAGAGGCTGGCGGCGCCGGCCTGTTGCGCTAACCGGCCTCCAGGGGCGAGGGTGGACAAAGCGAGAAAGTGCTTTGGAATCAATAAGGAGGCAGGTCGAGGGTGTACGCCCTATTACGGATTCGGATTGAGGATCCGGTGGCGCCGCCGCGGTGCGCCGGGGTAGTGCGAAACATCCTGGACTCCCGCTTACGCGGGAATGACAGCTATGGATGACTTTCGAGAGAGTGAAGCGAAGAATCTATGCTTTTTATTTTAGCCGCCACGACAAGCAGATGCTTCGCGGAGCTTGCCCTGAGCCCAGAGGAATTCTTCGCCGCACTCAGGTGACAGCCGAAGGGCGCAGCATGACAAAAAGAAAGCGAAGCCTCACGCAAAGGCGCTAAGGCTCAAAGAACCAAGGCCCTCAAGACCGTAAATCACCATGATCATTCCATGCATTGATCTGATGGGCGGCAAAGTGGTTCAGCTCGTCCAGGGCCGTGAAGACTCCAAGGTCCTCGAGCTGCCGGACGCGCTTTCCGTGCTTGAACGCTTCGCAGCGTTTTCGCAAGTTCAGGTGATCGACCTTGACGCCGCGATGGGCCGCGAAAGCCAGGCGGCAATCATCGCGCAACTCTGCGCCCGCAAGCCGTGCCGTGTTGGCGGGGGCATTCGCAGCGTTGAGCGGGCTCGAGAAGTTGTCGACCAAGGCGCGCTTAAAATTATTGTGGGCAGCTCGGCGTTCACGAGCAAAGGCGTGAACCATGCCTTTCTTGAAGAACTTGCCTCCGCGATCCCCTGGCGAAATCTGATGATTGCGGTTGATTGTCTAGGCGACCGGGTCGCTATTCACGGCTGGAAGGAAGTGTTGCCGCTCACTTCCAGCGAAGTGCTGCCGGAGCTCGAGCGTTATGCGTCAGAGTTTCTGTGCACCTGTATTGAGGTAGAAGGCAAGCATCAGGGCACGCGCCTTGACTGGTTTCGCCAGTTACGGGCCGCAACCGCGCTGCCGATTACCGCTGCGGGCGGTATTACGACGGATGAGGAGATCGAAGCGCTTGAGCAAATCGGCATGAACGCGGCGCTCGGCGTGGCCATCTACCGGCGGATTTTTCCGGAGCTTTTCGCCGGGACAATGTCCATACAATGAGTGCGCCATAGCTTCCTGAAGCCAAGCGTGTCCACAGGGTGTATCCTATGGGCAGAGAGGCTGCCCATGAGGAGCCTAAAAGTCAGCCCGCCTTGGTTCGCATGGGGCGCAGCCTTGGCCCTAAACTGCACGTTTCTTTTTGGCCAGACTGCGGGTATGCCCCTACCGGCGGAAACGCCCCCTAGCTCACGTCCAACCCTGCAGATCAAGACCCTCTCACCCGTCGTCTCCGCATCGACAGAACCTCCGGATGTCGCGTCTCTGATGCGGCAGGGTAACGCCCTCAGCCGCGCCAGTCACTGGCATCAAGCAATCGCCATCTATAAAAAAGTCCTGACGATCCGGCCTCAAGATGCGGCTGCTCACTACAACCTGGCGAGCGCTTACGCGGGCCTGCAGGAAATCCAGCAGAGCATCTCCGAATATCGGCAAGCAGCTCGCCTGGACCCGAAGCTGCCCAGCGTCTATGCCAACCTCGGCGCGCTTTGCGAAGCCGAGGGTGATCTTCCCGGGGCCGTTCAGTCCTATGAAAACGACGCCCGGCTCCACCCTCAACAAGCCGGTGCGCACGCTCGCCTTGCCCGCGCCCTGGCAGAACGTCTTGATGTGAGCCGGGCGTTTCAGGAATATGACCGGGCGCTGGCGCTGGCGCCTAAAGATGCTCAAATCCACACCGCTTACGCCACAGCCCTGGAAGAGGCGGGAAAGTACCAGCAAGCGATTGCTCAATGGCGTGTGGCGATTCAATTGGCCCCGGACAGCGCAGATGCGCACGCCGGTCTGGCGGAGGCGCTGGCTCAAACGGGTCAGAACGGCGAGGCTGAGGATGAATACCGGGACGCAATGCAGTTGCGCCCGAACGACGGTGATCTTCACATGGGCCTTGCGAATGCCCTGCTGGCTTCAGGGGACGTGGTGCATGCCATCGAGGAATACCGTCATGCGATCGAATTCAGCCCGGATCAGCCTGTATTCAGGTTCACTCTTGCCCTCGCTTATCGTCAGGCCGGGAACTACACGGCCGCGATCCGCGAATTGAGCCACGCTGTTCGCTTGCAGCCTGATTTTGTGCGGGCGCGCACGGAACTGGCCGTTACGTATCTGGCCGTGGGAGATAACGCCGCAGCCGTTGGCCAGTATGAGGACGCCGTTTCTTACCAGCCCCAGAATCCGAGGTTGTGCGAAAAACTGGGGCTGGTGCTTCGCGAAGATGGAGACCTCGCGGGCGCGTTGGTCCAGCTAAAAAGGGCTGCCGATCTATCGCCGGGGGACGCCGGTTATCATCAAAACCTCGCCGAATCAATCCAGGCGCAGACTGACCTCAAGCGCTTCGTTGAGTACTACCAAGAGCAAGTCGAGTTGCACTTGCGGAATCCCGAAGCTTACGTAAACCTCGGCAACGCATACGCATCCGCCGGCATGATGAACCAAGCAGTGAAAGAATACCGCCAGGCCCTGCTGTTGCGGCTTACCAGCGCGGAGGCGCTCTACCGCTATGCGGTGGCCTTGAGAGCCACTGGGCAGACACAATTGGCCGGGGAGGAATTGCAAAAAGCAGTTAAGCTCCAGCCCGATAGCCCGCGCCTCTTGGCTGCGCTCGGTGGCCTGCTGGCTGCGGAAAAGGATTTTGCCGCCGCTATGCCGGTTGATCGCGAGGCGCTGCGTTTGCAACCACAGAATGCGGGCCTGCACGCTCAGCTTGCGAAGGCGCTTGAGGGCAGCGGCAACCTGGTTAGCGCCATCGCGGAATGCCGCGAAGCCGGGAGGTTGGATGCTAAAAACCCGGATTACGCCGAGATGTTAGGAGGCATGCTGACCAAAGCTGGAGACAAACAAGCTGCCGCTAAAGCCTACCGCACGAGCTTGATCCTGCGCCCGCGGAATCCCGAAAGCGAATTAGCATTGGGTCAGTCACTGGAGCGTTCTGGGGATTCAAAGGATGCCGTTCCAGTTTTTCAGCTTGCCCTCCAA
>JBOGJZ010000165.1:0-6078 GCA_050745645.1 Terriglobia bacterium
GTGCGGCGCACATAAGTCAGATCGGGCTCGCGGTGCTCGTCCAAAGGCGTCGGGACGCAGATCAGGATGGCATCCATCTCTGTAAGGCGCTCGAAAGCGGTGGTGGCTTGAAAACGGTTGTGGCGCCTCTCCGCTGCAATCGTGGAGGCAGGGATGTGGGTGATATAGGTCCGGCCGGACTGCAACAGCTCGACCTTACTGGAATCTGTGTCAAACCCAACAGTCTGAAAGCCATTGCGCGCATACAACAAGGCCAGTGGAAGGCCAACGTAGCCCAGCCCGACGATCCCCACTTGGGCCTGCTTCGTCCCGAATTTCTCTACCACGGAAGGTTGCCTGGTGAGGCTAATTTCTTTTCCCAGTTCCACTTCGACTCCTGTTATAAACGTTCCTGCCCACAGCCGCCTGCCAGCCATAAGACTCTACCGATCATACGTTAATGCGACACGTCTTGACAATGAGGTCATCATCGCTTAACTTCAATCTGATACAGGACTTGTATCTCTCATGCTCAGGATAACCGCTCATCAGAAGAAACCTCCCGCTTGTGACCGCTCGCCTGGAAGGATTGCCATCTCTGCTGAGGAGCCTATGAAAGCTCACCGGATCGTAGTGTATGGCGTTATGGTTTTCGTGATATGCCTGGTTGCTGGCATCGCCAGCCCGCTTTGGGCAGGAGCCGGTTGGCGCGCTCAGAATGAGGATGGAGTAATGCAGCAAGACTCGACTGCCGCGCAGACTGAAGACGCAGGCGCCGGAGTTCCCACGATCGAGCCGAACCAACAAGGTTCAGATTCTCAGAATATCGAGGGGGGCGGCATGATGGGGGCTGATTACGCGCTCGGCCCTGAGGACGTTCTTACTATTACTGTTTTTAACCTTCCGGAAATGACGCAAACGGTCCGTGTGGAAAACGACGGCACGATTTTTGTAAAGCTGCTGGGACGAGTAAAGGCGGCTGGCCTTACGACTTCTCAGTTGCGCGACAAGCTCCAGGAAGAATGGGGAAAGAGCTACCTCGAGGACCCTCACGTTACCCTCTTCGTCAAGCAGTTCCATTCGACTCCGGTTTCCGTGGTCGGGGCAGTCATGAAGCCTGGGCTCTATCAGTTACCGGGGCCGCGAACCCTGGTTCAGGTTATTGCCATGGCGGGCGGCGTCAATATGCCCGGAACTGCTGCTGGAAATATGGCGGGTGGCGCTCCTGCCGGCAGATGGGTCTACATCACCCGAAAGGACGGATTCCCCCATCTTAAGACGATTGCGGGCATGCAACTGCTTGCCCCCGATCAGGTGAAGGTTGACTTGGGGCGGCTGCTGTATTCGCACGACAGCGCTCTTGACATCCTTGTGGAGCCGTTCGATACGGTAACGGTCAGCAAGGCCGGGATTGTGTACGTGGTGGGGTCTGTCAAGAAAGCGGGCGGATTCACCTTGGAAGATCGTGACAGCCTTACGGCGTTGGAAGCCCTCGCGTTGGCACAGGGATTCGGCCCGAACTCCAGCCAAAGCCATGATGAGATTATTCACACAACCCCAAGCGGCGTCAGGCGAGTGACTGCCATCAACCTTGGGAAGATCATGAAGGGCAAGGTAAAGGATCCTATCCTCATGGCCAATGACATCCTCGTTGTCCCTAGCAGCAGGATAAAGGAATATGGCGGCCAAGGCGTTGGCACAGCTTTGGCAACCGTTAGCGGCATCATCATCTGGCGCGGACTGTAAGAGAACCTTACTACAAGGGGAGCAATGGACGAACTCGAAAGACGCCAAGGTCCGTTTTCGCTTCAGCCGGTTTCGGATCGAGGCCAACAAGCCCTTGAATCGCCTGCCGTCGTCGATGTTGCGTCTGAAGAGGTGCCGCATCTCCTGGATTACTGGGCCGTTATCCTGAAGCGGCGATGGGTTGTGATCTCATGCGTGGTGATTGTGTTTGCTACTGTGGCCATCGGGACGTTGAAGGAAAAGCCGGTGTATCAGGGTAGCGTCCTGCTTGAGATCGATCCGCAGCCGCCGAACGTAGTAAACTTCAAGGAAGTCGTTAGCGTTGACCCTGTCAACGTTGATGCCTACCTTGAGACCCAGTATAAGATTCTGAAGAGCCGTACTCTTGCTGAGCACGTAGTGCGGGATTTGCAGCTTTATCGCCAGCCCGAATTTTACCGCTCGCGGGAGTTGTTTGGATTAATCCAGAACACTCCCAAGGTGCTGCCTTCCAGCAACGATCCCGATCCTGACTCCAATGCTGCGTATTACCGCAACAGCGTTAACCATGTGCAGGACTTTGTGGACGTCAGCCCGGTGCGGCGAAGCAATTTAGTCCAGGTCTCCTTTGATTCCTACGATCCGGAAACTGCGGCGCAAGTGGCCAATAAGGTCTCTCAGGATTATATTGACCAGAATCTTCAGGTGAAGTGGGATGAGACACTTAAGGCGTCAAAGTGGCTTTCGGGCCGTTTAGTGGAGCTCAAATCAAAACTGGAAAAATCTGAAGATGCCTTGCAGTCCTATGCCCAATCCCGCGGCATCTTATACATCAGCGCCAAGGAAAACATGGGCGAGGCCCGGATGCAGGAACTGCTTCAAGAGTATACAACTGCCCAGGGCGACCGTTTTCAAAAGCAATCCCTATACAGTCTTGTTCAAAAGGGCAAAGTTGAAGATTTGCCTGGGGTTCTCTCAAACAGATTGATTCAGGATCTGGAAGAAAAAGTTGCGGACGAGCAAAGACAGTACGCGATGATTACGGCGTGGGTTAAGCCTGACTACCCGAAAGCGCGGGAAGTGAAACGACAGATCGCCACCATGCAGAAGCAGGTCAAGATAGAAAAGATGGCGATCATCCAGAACATTGTCGATAACTACCGTTCGGCGGTGAACCGGGAGCAGTATCTGACTCGCGCTATCGATCAGCAGCGGAAGGTGATGAACGACCTGGCGCAGAAAAGCGTGCAATACAATATCTTGAAGCGGGAGGTTGATTCCAACCGCCAGCTTTACCAGGGCCTGCTCGACCGCATGAAGGAAGCGCAGGTTTCCGCGGGCCTCAACGCCAGCAATATCCGGGTCGTTGACAATGCGATTGTCTCTAAAGCGCAGGTCAAACCTCGGATCCCTCTCAATTTAGCCATCGGCCTGATTCTGGGCCTAAGTCTCGGGGTGGGGCTGGCATTTTTCCAAGAATACTTGGATAAAACCCTGAAAACAGCGGACGACGTTGAGCGGCTTGTGCGTCTACCCTCATTAGGCATCCTTCCAAAGTTTGCACTCAACGGCCACGCGTCGAAAGAGGAAGAAAAGCTCATCCCGCTGCCGTCGAACGGTAACGGGAATCTCGCTCCTGGGGTTCAAACAGCTCCAGAGATCGCGGAGGCATTCCGCTCCTTAAGAACCTCGATACTACTCTCCGCAAGCCCGGTGCCGAAGCTCTTGCTTATTACGAGCGCGCTTCCCAGTGAAGGGAAAACGACAACGGCGGTGAATCTTGGCGCGACGCTGGCCAGCCTTAACACCAACGTGCTGATTGTCGATTGCGATATGCGGCGCCCGGCGTGCCACCGTTCAACCGGAGTGGAAAACAAGCCGGGATTCGTGCAGTGCCTCACGGGCCATGTCGAGTTGAAAGACGCCATCCTGCCGGTTCCCGGAGTGCCCTACTTGAGCGTGATTCCCTGCGGGCCGATTCCGCCGAATCCGGCGGAGGTTCTGTCTTCTCAAAGGACCGGGGAGTTGCTTAGAAAATTGCGAGGCCAGTTTGAATTTGTGCTGGTAGATTCGCCTCCTATCCTCAGCGTCGCGGACAGCCGGATCTTGGCGACTCTTACCGACGCGGCTGTTCTGGTGACCCGCGCTCACTCGACGCCGTATGATGTAGTCCGCAGGGCGCGGTCGCTGCTCTACGGCGCTAACGCGCGCATCCTCGGCGTGGCGCTCAACGATGTAGACTTGCGCCGTGACGGCTACGGTTACATGAGTGGCAACTATGGGTATGGCTACGGCTATGGCCACGTTAACGCTGATACGGACCAGGGTTCTGCAGGCGATCAGGTTTAGATTACCCGTCTTTTCGCAGTATTGCTTCAGCTTGCTTGAGGTTTCAAGATGCAAATTTCTGTTGTTGGCGCAGGATACGTGGGATTAACCACCGCAGCTTGCCTGGCTGAGATCGGCCATCAGGTATGCTGCGCAGAAGGCGACGCTGAAAAACTCGCTTTGCTGAAGACTGGCGGGATGCCGTTTTTCGAACCGCATCTGGAATCTATTGTGGTGCGAAATTTTGGCAACCGGAGGCTTACATTCTGCACCACGCCGGAAGCCGTCAAGGCGTGCAGCGCGATTTTTATCTGTGTGGGGACGCCCCCGCTTGAAAATGGTGAAGCGGATCTCTCGGCGATTGAAAACGTCGCTCGCACAATTGCTCAGCAGGCTCATGGTTACCGGCTGGTGATTGAAAAGAGCACAGTACCCGTCCAAACGGGCCGTCAGTTGAGAAAACACCTCGCCCTTTATAGCTCTGCGGCCTTCACTCACGATGTAGCTTCCAACCCGGAGTTCCTGCGGGAAGGAACGGCTGTTGCGGACTTTTTTCACCCCGACCGGATCGTAGTTGGAGTTGAGAGCCAGAAGGCCGCTGAAATTCTTCAAGAGATTTACCAGCCGATTTTGAGCCAGCGATTTACCTGCCCGGTTCATTCACCGATTCATTCGATGGATCAGGCCTGCCAGCGTTCGGCATCCGTGCCGTTTCTGGTGACGGACATCAACAGCGCGGAAATTGTGAAACATGCCTCGAACTCGTTTCTCGCAATGAAAATCTCTTTCATTAACATGATCGCCGACCTTTGCGAGGCGGCTGGGGCAGACGTCACGCAGGTCGCCGAAGGCATCGGCCTGGACCAGCGAATTGGCCGGGCTTTCCTTCGCCCCGGCATTGGCTTTGGCGGATTTTGCTTCCCGAAAGACCTGCAGGCGTTTGTCCGGATTGGAGAGAAGTTAGGCGTGGATTTTTCACTGCTTCGCGAGGCGGAGCGGATTAACCAGCGCCGCATTGAGCAGTTTGTAGAAAAACTCCGCGGCGAGCTTTGGGTGTTGCGCGGAAAGAAAATCGCGATTTGGGGACTTGCCTTCAAACCCGATACGGATGACGTGCGGTTCGCTCCCTCACTGTCCATTATTCGCCGGCTATTGGCCGAAGGAGCTGAAATCTCGGCTTACGATCCACAAGCCGCTGACAAAGCAAAGGCTGTACTGCCAGGAGTGCGCTACTGCGATGACGCTTACGAGGCTGTCGAAGGCACTGAAGCTCTTTTGGTTCTGACCGAGTGGGAAGAGTTTGAAACTGCTGATTTAGATCGTGTGCGGAATCTGATGGAACGCCCGTTGATGCTTGATGGCCGGAACATGTATTCGCCGGAGAGAGTCGCAGCCTCTGGATTTCAATACATAAGCCTCGGCCGCCCGGCGGCTGCGCCGGCGCCGGTAACAACGTAGGCGGCGCCTTGATTCTCGAATTTCAAATTTTGGATTTAAACAATCTACGGAATATAGACGGCCAGCTTCGGCCAGCTTAGAATTGATTGCCGGCAATTGATTTAGTTCACAACCCATGCGAATCGTAATCACAGGCGGAGCGGGCTTCGTGGGCAGTCACCTTTGCGAGAAATTTCTGGCCCTGGGTCATTCGGTGGTCTGCGTCGATAATCTTTCAACCGGGCGGATGGAGAACCTGCGCTCGATTGAGAAGAATCCGGCGTTCGAATTCCTACGGAAAGATGTCTCGCAATACATCGCAATCGATGGTCCGGTGGATGCGGTAGCGCACCTGGCTTCGCCGGCTAGCCCGCCCGATTATCTGCGGCTCCAGATTCAGACGATGAAAGCAGGCGCGCTCGGGACCCACAATGCACTCGGTCTGGCGAAGGCGAAGAACGCGCGCTTTCTCCTGGCGAGCACGTCGGAGGTCTATGGCGATCCCCTGGTGAATCCGCAGCCGGAGAGCTATTGGGGCAACGTCAATCCGGTCGGGCCGCGCGGCGTGTACGACGAATCGAAGCGCTTCGCCGAAGCGATGACGATGGC
>JBOGJZ010000166.1:0-7582 GCA_050745645.1 Terriglobia bacterium
GAGTTATATGAAAATCGTGCATGATGGAGGGCAGCGCCATTGAGATGCTGGTCCGGTTAATGAACGCTACCGTGTACATCACAATGGCAATCGGGATGATTCGCATCCATCGTTCTTGATTCATAAAAACGTATCCGCCTTTTACGCCTGAATCAGTTTTGCGCTTCTACGCTGACGCTCCTGCCGCTTAACTAAACCTAAAAATCAGAGAAAGCAAATTCAATTGTGCAAACTCAGCGCCCCGCGGCAAAAACTTTACCACACGGGTTGCAGAGGGCATAGGCAAAACTGCACGCGGGAACAGGGAGAAGGCTGCCATCGGCTGCCCGAGGCGCCGGTCACAGGGCAAGGTGATTGGCAGAGGCGTTATGCCCTTTCTGCCTGCAGCAGCCCTTGCGCGGCCAACACCTTCTCGAGTTTGACGTGATTCTCGGGTTTCATAGGGACCAGCGGCAGGCGGTAAACTTCCTCGATCATTCCCATGAGCGCGAGGGCTGCTTTGACAGGAATTGGGCTGGTCTCGATAAAATTGACCTGCATCAGCGGCAGCAACTGAGCGTTTAGTTTGCGCGCTTCTTCATATTTGCCATCAAGCAGCAGCCGGGTAAGCCGGCTCATCGGTCCCGGGATTTCGTTCGAGGCCACGGAGATCACGCCTGCGCCGCCCAGGGCCATCAGAGGAAAAGTGAAGGTGTCGTCTCCGGAAAGGACCACAAAGCCGCGCCCGGCCGCGTTGAGTATTTCCATCTGCTGCACAATGCTGCCGGAGGCTTCTTTGATGCCCACGATGTTTGGGATGTTGGATAGTTTCGCTACGGTCGCGGGATCGATGTTAGAAGAAGTTCGGCTCGGGACGTTGTAAACGATGATGGGAAGATTGGTGGCTTCAGCAATGGCCTTGAAGTGCTGAAAAAAGCCTTCCTGCGTAGGCTTATTATAGTACGGAGCAACGGAGAGCAGACCCTGCACGCCGAGAGCGCTCACTTCGCCCGCGAGCTCACACACGTGGCGGGTATTGTTGCCGCCTACCCCGGCAATGACGGGGACTTTGCCATCCGCTTCTTCCATGACGAGCCGGATCACATCCAGGTATTCTCCTCTTTCGAGCGTCGGTGTTTCGCCTGTGGTGCCACAGGGAACCAGAAAATCGATTCCTTCGCGCAGTTGAAACTGAACCAGCCGCCGCACCGCTTCTACATCAACCTTGCCATCGCGGCTGAACGGCGTGACCAGGGCCGTTCCACAGCCTCGGATATCAAAATTCATAAGTCCTCCTCGTGGCGCGCAGCCGGTGGCATTCCCGGCTCAGCTCGCCGGCAAAGCGAAGCCATGCTTCACTCCAGGATTTCTGCAAAATCAAATAGGCCTTTCTTGCCTGCCACCCATCGCGCGGCGTAAAGCGCGCCTTCCGCAAAGCCCTGGCGGCTTCGAGCCTCGTGGCGCAGGATCACGGTATCGGTCTCAGAGTCAAAACCTAGCTCATGTGTGCCGGGGATAAAGCCTGCCCGGATGCTCCACACCGGGGGATCTCGCGGCGAGAGCGCGGAGGCGATCTTTCGCTTCAGCTCGAGCGCGGTGCCGGAGGGAACGTCCTTTTTAAACTGGTGGTGTGATTCGGTAATGTAAGGCTGATATCCGGGATAACGGGCAAAAGTCTCGGCAAGCGCGCGCGCCGCGCGATAGAAAAGTTGAACGCCTACCGAAAAGTTCGCCCCGTACACCAACCCGATCCCGGTCTTCCGCACGGTTTCGCGCGCTTCTTCCAGCCGGTCATACCATCCCGTGGTTCCAACCACCATATTGCAGCCGAGGTCCGCCACGCGGCGGATGTTTTCGGCTGCCGATGCGGGCGTCGTGAAATCCACGCACACGTCAACCCCTTTAAAGTTCGATGCCGTAATCCCTTGGTAATCGCGATTGGAAATTTCGTCGAGCGCCAGCCGGACGGTAAAGCCGCGTTGCGGCGCGAGTGCGGCGATGGCTTGGCCCATCTTGCCGTTGCCCAGGAGGATAAGGTTGAGGACCGGGGTGTGCGAAGGTTCACTCATATGACCGGCATGAAATGCTCAATCCAAATACCCCTCATCCTTCATGAGTTCAGCATTCAACAGGGCGGCTCCTGCCGCGCCGCGGATCGTATTGTGACTGAGCGCGGTGTACTTGAATTGCAGTACCGGGCAAGGCCGCACCCCGCCGATGACCGTTGCCATGCCGCCTTCGACGCAGGCGTCAAACTTCACTTGCGGGCGGTCCCTTTCGTCCCGCACGAGAATAGGATGCGCCGGGGCGGAGGGTAGTTGGCGATCCTGGGGCACTGAGCGGAACTTCCGCCACGCCTCAATCAGATCTCCGATCGAGGCTTTACGTTTGAGGGAAACCGAGATGGACTCCGTATGGCCATCTTCAACCTGCACGCGGTTGCAGTGCGCGCTGACAACGCATTCCGATGGCGCTATGCGCCCGTCCGTGAACTTCCCGAGGAGCTTCTGGGTTTCGCGCTCGACTTTCTCCTCTTCGCCCGCGATGAAGGGTATCACGTTTCCCATGATGTCGAGGGCCGGCACTCCGGGGTAACCAGCGCCGGAAACCGCCTGCATACTGGTCATCAACACCTTGTCCAAGCCGAACGCGGATTCGAGCGGAGCAAGCGACATCACGAGACCCACAGTCGTGCAGTTGGGGTTTGTCACAATGACGCCTTTCCACTGCCGTTCGCGGCGCTGAGTGCGAATCAGCGCCAGGTGTTCCGGATTGACCTCAGGAATCACCAAAGGAACGTCCGGCTCCATTCGATAATGTGACGAATTGGATACCACTACGTGTCCGGCCCGCGCAAACTCCTGCTCCACTTCACCCGCCACCTTCGAATCCAGCGAGGCAAAAAGCAATTGAGGCGCCCGGCCTGGATGGCATTCGTTCACCCACATGGCCCCGGCCTTTTCCGGCATTGCTTCACGCAGCCGCCAGTTGCAGGCTTCCGCATAAACCTTTCCAGCCGAGCGGTCCGAAGCCGCAAGCCAGGTAAGCTCAAACCAGGGGTGACGTTCGAGCAGGCTTACAAAACGCTGCCCCACCATGCCCGTCGCTCCCAAAATGCCCACTTCAATCTTCTTCATGACCTATAATCGTCTTCCTTTCGTCGTAGCAGAGTCCACTTCACGCCCGGTGTTCTGTGTTTCGAGCGCCGGGTTAGCGTCCCTGCCATGCTCTTTCAAAAAACGGACGAGCCGTGCATAAAGCTCAACCGCTTCCAAGAGATCCTGTTTGCGAGCGCGCTCGTGATCTGTGTGCGCCACGTGAATCGAGCCGGGCCCCATCAGGAACGGCCGCCCCCACGCGGTGAGCGACGGCACGTCCGTGGAGTAGGCCACTACAGCAGTTTCAAACCCGTCAAGTTTCTGCATCTCGACAGCCGGTGTGTCGCGCACGACTTGAAATTCGCAGCGCCCGGCAAGCAGCTTCTCAACCTGCGCCCGGAGATTTAGGCCGCCCTTTTGATGCGGCACAGTGCGGAAGAGCAGCACAGCGTGCGCATCGCCAGGGATCACGTTCGCCGCGCAGCCTCCGGAAATTGTTCCAATGTTCAGCGTAGACGGTCCGAGCGACTCATCGACTGGGAGCGGCAGCTTGCGCACATCAGCCAGAATGTCCAACAGCTTTTCGACCGCCGAGTCTCCGAGCTGAGGATACGCCGAGTGGGCCGTCTTGCCGCATACATGAAGGTCTACGCGCAGCACTCCCTTTGTGCCGATTGCAAGTTTGTTTTCGGTCGGCTCCCCATTGATCAGGTAGGTTGAGCCTCGCGGGTTGAGATTGGCCGCGAAAGCCCCATCGCTTACTGTTTCCTCGCCCACCACGAAAAGCAAGCCAATGCCGGTCATGCCCGTCTCGACCAATTTTTGCGCCGCCATCACCTGCGCCGCTGCAATACCCTTAGCGTCACAGGAACCACGGCCGTAAATAAATTCGGCATCTTCTCGGGCCGGAAAGAAGGGAGGCACGGTATCCAGATGCGTGCTCAGTACTATGTTTGGATGGCCCCGCCAAGCGAGCACATTGAATCGCCCGGCAGTGACGGGGATACGTTCTACTTCCCATTGCAGGCCGGCGAGATACTCCGCGATGAAATCACCGCAGGCTCCTTCCTCACCCGTGACGGAGGGAATGTTGACGAGATCGACCGTCAGTTTGAAAAGCTCGGAAGATAGCTCTGACATGGAAATGTGAGGGCGCTATTTTCAGAAAACCCTCATTAAGACGGTATCTTACAAGCAAAAGATGCGTCAAGCGAGGTATCTCATTCGCTGCATTGCCTCATGGTAGTTCGCTCAATCGGAATCCGTAATAGGACTTGTACTTTCGTCGTGCTCTTTATTGATTCCAAAGCATTTTCTCGCTTTGCACTCCCCCAGTCTCCGCTCAGACCGTCCCGCCTCCCTGGGCGCCCTGAGCGGGTAGCGAGGATGGTCTTCCTCCAGTCTAACAATTCCAAACGAGACAAAGGAGACGAACGAGACCCGTGAGGCAACAAAATGTTGCGGCTTTCACCAACCCGGTAAAGGCGTTCCCACATCAGGCGGTTAATGATCACAACGACGACGGCCATAGTAAGCGTTGCCGCCAGCAGCAGATCAAATCTGCCAGCATCCGTAGCCTCGCTGATAATCGCGCCGAGACCTACGGTCGAAAACGTGTGACCACCTAAACGGAAGTATTCGGCAATGATGCTTGCGTTCGCACGAATTCGAGAAGCCGGTCGACGGCAAGAGCAAGAAGAACAGCGCCACGGTGAGGTTCACTGCCTGGGAGGTGCGCGCAATCCGTATCGCAAAGCTCGACCGCGCCGTTGAAGCCAATCCTTCCACCGACATTCCCGCCGACGATTCCATCCCCTTCTGATTCCCGCCATCGGGCCTCGCCTCCGGGCGAGGCATTGCCTTTGCACTGATCTCGGGACACCGAGCAAGTGAGGAAGAGAGCAAAACGGCGCGTCGTTAGCAGACGACAAAAGGGGCGGAGAGCTGGTTGAGCGCTTTTAGCACCAGCACCGCTTCTGTGTTACAGTCCAGCATCATTCTGTTTCCGAGGAGTCTAGGTCTATATCAGCCGACTAGTGACCAAGGCGTCGATGGGCGATGGGGAGCCCCATTTCAGTCACCTGTGGAGGGAGCGATGACCAACAACGTTTTCGAGAGGGAGTTTGATCTCAACATCGAAAAGATTTTGGAGGGCTGGGAAACTCGTCACGCGATTCGGGAGATCATTGCAAATGCTTTGGACGAGCAACTGCTGACAGCTACAAAGGAAATAGAAATCTGGAACGACGCCAAAGGCGCTTGGCACATACGCGACTTTGGCCGCGGCCTTAAGTACGAACATCTTACCGAGAATGAAAACGAAGAAAAGCTCAAGAATGCTGACAGGCTAATTGGAAGATTTGGGGTGGGCTTAAAGGATTCTCTCGCAACCCTACATCGCCGCGGCGTGGGCGTCCACATACGTTCGAAACATGGGGATATCACGCTGAGGGAAATCCCGAAGCACGGGTTCGACGACGTGGTCACCTTGCACGCAGTCATCAGCCCTCCTGTGGACGGAAAATTCGTAGGGACCGAGTTCATCTTCACCGGAGTTGATTCCTCGGACATCCAAGGGGCAAAGGATTTTTTCCTCAAATTTTCCGGTGAGAAGGCATTGGATGAGACCCAGTATGGTCAGATCCTTGCGCGAACCTCGGACCGCGTAGCCCGTATTTATGTCAACGGGCTTTTGGTGGCCGAGGAAGAGAAATTCCTATTTTCTTACAACATCACATCCTTGACTGCCGTGATGCGCAAAGCCTTGAACAGAGAACGCACGAATGTTGGGCGAACTGCCTACAGCGATCGCGTCAAGGCGATGCTCTTGGCGTCTGAATCCCAGACAGTCGCTGAAAAGCTAACTGAAGACCTGATGAAGATTGAACAAGGGACAAACCGCGATGAGGTGGGCTGGACCGACGTTGCAATTCATTCGTGCCAGATTCTCAACGCGACTAAGAAAGTAGTGTTCGTAACCCCCGCGGACCTGATCGTTGCTCGCGACTCTGTTGACCGAGCGGCCGGCGATGGATACAAGATCGTGACGGTTCCAGAGAGCATAAAAGACCGCCTTCGGGGCACGAAGGACATCGAAGGCAATGTCGTTCGAGAGCTTGGAGAGTATGAGAGAGAGTGGGCCGACAGCTTTCAGTTCGAGTTCATCCCCGAAAATAGACTAACTTCTCAGGAACGAAAGGTTTTTGCTCAGCGTAAAAGGATCGTTGAAATTGCCGGCGGGCTTTCCCCGTCAGTCAAAGAAATCGCGATTTCTCGGACAATGCGGCCCAACCTGACCACGAGAGCGGAGGCGCTCGGAGTATGGGAGGCTGAGAACGGACGCATCATTATCAAGAGATCAGAACTTCGTTCCCTCCAATCCTTTGCGGGAACGCTTCTCCACGAGTTGGTTCACGCAAGGACAGGGTACGGCGATGTTTCGCGTGATTTCGAGACGGCGCTCACGACCCTGCTCGGTTCGATATTAACCATCGCTCTCGACGAGCGGATAGAAAGAAGGAAACACTGGTGGAACCGTTAAGCCTGCTCACTGCATTCCTTCGTCGGCCTCTTGCGATCGTGGGCCGCGTCGCCCCCTGAAGGCTCACATCCCTCAACCCTCCCACAGCGGTATTACTCTCTTTTTCTCCATATAGTATTAACTCAGTTCCGCTCAACGCGGGTCGCGTTGCTGATTCCGCTTCCGGTCTGCCCTTATTTCCTCAATCACTGCCCTTTCCTACACCCTGCTTCTCGCGGGCACGGCGAGATGGGAAAGATGCCTGCGTGCTGGCGGCGCGGCGGGCTTCTGCTTTCCCGCTTCGCGTGTCCCTTCGGGTTTTGGTTCCTCCCAAAAGTCTGAAAGCGTGACTTTTAGGCCCCTCCAAAAAAGCAGCCCTTGGCCTGGCGAGCAGGCCCCACTCGCCCTTGGCTGCCCCGTGAGAAGCAGGGCAGAAAAGGAGAAACATCGTGACCGAGGAAATCACAATCCGGCAGACCGCAAGCAGACCGTCAAACGCGGTCCTGGCAAGCCAAGCCTCTACCGAGGCTCCCACAGTCGGCGCGCGCTGGGGCGCTGAGAGAACAGACAAGAAACCAATGATTTCATGGGCAGCTTTACTTGATGAAGCCGTCTCGAAACCTGGGTACATTCATCAGGCTTACTCCCGCTTTCACAATTACTCGCTTGGAAATCAGTTGCTCGCGCTTTTTCAGTGTGTCGAGCGGCGCCTCCCGCTGGAACCGCTCGCTTCCTTCCGAAAATGGAAAGAACTAGGCCGGCACGTGAAAAAGGACGAAAAGGCCCCGACCCTGTGCATGCCGTTCACTTGCAGGCGCACCCGCACTGTCAAGAAAGACGATGGGACCGAGCAGGATGAGGAATTCACTTACACCCACTTCACCTATAAGCCTCACTGGTTCGTGCCTTCGTAGACCGAAGGCGCGGAGTATCAACCCCCTGCCATCACGGAATGGAACGAGCAGCAGTCGATTGCGGCCCTGAA
>JBOGJZ010000167.1:0-7950 GCA_050745645.1 Terriglobia bacterium
CCAGGTGATTTGCATTGGGCCTAGATCTTCTGCGCGCCGCATATCAAAAGCAAACCGATCCGCCGGAATTGGACGGCTTTTATATAGGCTATGTAAGTAGACTATAAATCGGCTTTCCAAGGCTTGCGCGATCTGCGGCTTTCGAGTTTAAATGTTCTTAATGGACGCCAGACAAAACGCCGCTTGGGACGTGCTCAGCCGCTTGCGCTCGGCGGGTTTCGAGGCCTACTATGCCGGCGGCTGCGTGCGCGATCTGGTGATGGGCCGCGAGCCCTTGGACTACGACATCGCCACCAACGCGCGGCCTGAGCAGACGCTGGCGCTTTTTCCTAACGCCCTGAGCGTGGGCGCGCAGTTTGGCGTCATTGTGGCGCCGCACCCTGATGGTCCGGTTGAAATTGCGACGTTCCGCAGCGATGGTTTCTATGCCGACGGCCGCCATCCCTCTGAGGTCCGCTATGCGGCGTCGCCCGCGGAAGATGTGCGTCGGCGCGACTTCACCATTAACGGATTACTCTTTGACCCAATCGAACAACGCGTTTTAGACTTTGTCGGCGGCCAGGAAGATATCCGCGCACACTGCATCCGGGCGATTGGGGACCCCTACGCGCGCTTCCAGGAGGATCACCTGCGGATGTTGCGCGCCGTGCGGTTTGCGGCGCGATTTGCTTTTAAGCTCGATCCTGCGCTGCGAGAAGCAATCCGGGAGTTGGCTCCGTTGCTTCGTCAGGTGAGCCGCGAGCGGTCGCGCGATGAGGTTCTTAAAATTCTCACTGAAGGAGCTGCGCGCCGCGGGTTCGAGCTGCTGGACGACACCAAGATTCTGGAAGTGATTTTGCCGGAGATCAAGGCGCTGCAGGGCGTCGAGCAGCCGCCGCAATTTCATCCGGAAGGAGACGTGTGGACGCACACCTTAATCATGTTGCAGGGGCTCAAGCAGCCTTCTGCAACGCTAGCCCTGGGCGTTCTTCTGCACGACGTAGGCAAGCCACCCACCTTTTCGGTGCGGGACCGCATCCGCTTCGATCATCATGCAGAGGTCGGCGCCTGCATGGCGGTGGAAATCTGCAACCGCTTCCGGCTACCGGCGCGGCAAACCCAGCGAGTGGAAGAACTGATCCGGCATCATCTGCGCTTCAAAGATCTGCCGCAGATGCGGCGCTCCACGCAGATGCGCTTCTTACGGATGGAGGGGTTTGAAGAACATCTGGAGTTGCACCGTCTGGACTGCATGGCGAGCCACGGCAAGTTGAGCAATTACGAGCTGGCCCTCCGGCTTTTGCAAGAGACGCCGCCGGAGAACATCAAACCGCGGCCGCTGCTCGGCGGAGATGATCTCATCGCGCAGGGCTACTTACCCGGTCCGCGCTTTAAAGAAATATTGCGGGCCGTGGAAGACGCACAACTGGATGGGGCCATACGCAGTCGCGAAGACGCGCTGCGCCTTCTGGCCGAAAAGTTCCCTTCCTGACTCGACGCCTGACTGCGCCGCTGGCCTTAACCCCTGAGATATTGCGAGGCCGTCAGAAAGTAAATAAAGGCGCCGACCGCACCCAGCGAAGCGACAAAAACGCCGACCTTATAGATCAACATCATCCGGTCTTGGGCGGTAGGCTTTTCCTCGTTAATCATCTGGAACATGGCATCCTCCTGCCAAGCGGTGGGAATCATGAAGCTGCGGAGGCGCATTGGGAACATGGGCTGTCGGCAGGCTATCATGAACCCTCGGACCAGGAGCAATTGAGTTTCCGGCGCAAGCAACATGAGCACAGTATGAGCAAGCTTTTTTAAGGCGCCGGGACTACCCGTTTAGATGCCTCTAATCTAGCTCTTCTTTTCCAAAAGTCAAGGGCTATGCACCAGAAGTTTCCTCATTGTTTTATGGCTCCCAGTCCAACAACAGTTCCAGTTGCAGATTAGGAGGCGGTTCGGTTTGTGGGCTGAGGCTGCACCTCGCGAGAATTTGCTGGACGCCCTCGGCGAGCGCGCAGAAGCGGAAGGGTGGAATGCCGGAGAAGCGCAATGAAATAACGAGCCGCTTCTCGCAGAGGATTTTTAGCTTGAGTTTCTGGCCCAGATAAGGTAGCGGCGAAGTAAGCAGCCGCCGTCACCAAGACCACCAGTTTCTGCAATTGCTGATAACGGAGAACCCGAATGTCTTCCAGGCGATAGCTCTGTTTGAGAAAACGAAAAGTTTCCTCAATTTTCCAGCGAGTCAGGTAAATTTGCGCGATCCACCATTGCGATTTCGAGGCCCGCGCTACTTCCAGGTTGGTCAACAGCAGCGGCTCCAAAAGATGTTTCAGGTCTTCACCTCGATCGATGGCCCAGATGCCCTGGACTTCGGTGAGAAGCCGAGTGAACTTTGTCAGCAGGGCTTTCGGCCGCGAGCCGATTTTGCTTCCGTGCATTCGGAGCGTCTCCGGGTGGTTTGGATTTCTCGTAAAAACCCTTCTACCACGAAGCGCGCCCTGTCCACTTCTTAAAAACCGCAGCTTAAACTAATTCTGTCATTGAGCAGGATTTGGCGAGGAAAAAGGGGGGAATGTCCTGCTAGGATGTAAGCTTTTGTTCGCAGGCGAGGCGACCAAGCGTTTCCTTTATCTGGTCCAGGAAATCCTGGCAAGCACGTGACACCACCCTGTCCTTAGTTCGTATTAGGTAAAAGTCAAGCCAGCGCTTTGGTCCCGATAACGGCTCTGCCACCAGCCTTCCCTGCTTCACTTCGTCTGCCACTGCAATGCTGGCGACAACGGTAGCCCAATCGGAATTCCGGATAACCTCAAGCGTCCCGAGCATGCCATCGATTTCCAGAACCCTGGCTGAGATCGATGCGCCTACGCGCACCGCCGCTTCGATTACTTGGCGCAAACCGTGCCGCTGCGATGGCAGAATGAGCTTTAATTCTTTGAACTCGCTCGAACTGCGCTGTTGAGGGCCACGCCCTTTTCGGGCCGCATTATCCGGGCTCGTCACAAGAACCAGGTGGTCACGAAAAAAGTGCGTGGTTTCCAACCCCAAATGCACTGGAGGCTTTGTAACAATGGCGACCTCAACTTCGCCTGAGATCACCCAGTCCGTGAGGGTTCCGCTATATGCTTCGGCAATCCGGACGTCTACGTAAGAATGGCTGGCTAAGTAGCCCGGCAACATCCGCGGGATAACTCCCTTCAGGAGCGTGGGAGGAAGCCCGAGGTTGATTTCGGTGACGACGCCCCCTGACATATCAAGCATCCGCTGCTTCGCTGTTCGCACGGACATGAGGATGTCCGTACAACAAGTGTAAAAATGCCTGCCCGCGATTGTGGGCGTTACCCCGCGGGCCTTCCTGTCAAATAATCGTTGGGCTAGCGCGGCCTCAAGACGCTGGATATATACACTAAGGCCTGGCTGGGTACAATGCTCCCGCTCGGCGGCTTTGCTGAAACTGCCTTCCTCGTAGGCTGCTACGAAGCATCGAATCTCCTTGAGATCAACGGAATGTATCAGATCCTGGCGTTTTCGCGATACCGCAGATGATCCCGTCTCCTTTGCGCTCGTCATGGCGCAGCCATAATAAAATGATATGAATCCTATTTCAAGATATTTCTGGTAAACATGTCCCCGCGTCGTCTACTATGCCCTCCTGTGAAGCTGGCTGCGAAACTGTGTGATACATCAACGGTAGGTCGAGTTTTTTTGAAGTTTTGAACGCCACCGGATCAGGCAGCGAAATTTAACATTCAGGATGGCATAGAGAATATGGATACGACTTTTATCGGAAAGCCACATCACTGTGATCCCCGCCGCGTTTACAGTCAGACAGGCGCAGACTGGCAGTACCGGGTGGATTTTGACCGTTTGCGGAAAGACCGGTTGCAGCGCCTGCGGGAGCAGATGACGGCTCATGACTTAGGCGCGCTGGTCCTGTTTGCCGGGGCCAATATCCGGTATGCCACCGCGTCTTACCAGGGCAATTGGAAGTACAACATCAACATCCGCTATGCTGTGGTTCCTAACGGCGGCGAGCCCGTGCTTTTCGAAACGGCGGGGTCAGACCTGCAGTGCGCCAAGATCGACCTGCCATGGATGGAGGGCCGCATCCGGCCCGCAATCACCTGGCAATGGGCCGAGGGCGCCGTTCCGTTCATGGCCGCTCGGATGGCGGGGAGCGTGGCCGAGGTTCTGAAAGAGCACGGTGTTGGGAAGGAACGAATCGGCATCGATAATTTCGACATGCCGGCGCTAGAGGCTTTTCAGAAGACGGACCTGAAGATAGTGAATGGCTGGCCCGCGGTTTCAGCCGCTCGCGTCATCAAAACTGTGGACGAGATCGAACTGCTGAAGCAAGCCTGCAGCATCGGCGATGCGGCGATGTGGAAGATCAAGTACGAGTGGCTGAAGCCGGGCGTGCGCGAGCGCGAAATCGAAGCCAAGGTGCACGAATTCATGCTGGAACGAGGCTGCGAAATTATCTACGACATCATCGTGGCTTCAGGGGGCAACACAAGCCCCTATCGCCGTTGGGCCACCGATAAGGTAATCCGGCAGGGCGACCTCGTCATCGTGGATATTAATACGGTTGGCCCATCGGGTTACTTTAATGACTTTGTGCGCTGTTTTAAGTGCGCTGGTAAGATGAATCAAAAGGAAATCGATCTCTACCGGGAAGTCTACGATTCGATGTATGCTGGCATCGAGAAGCTGCGCCCTGGAAATACGACGGCGGATGTTGCCGGGGCTTTCAACGAATATGACGATGACAAGTACGGGACAGTGACGCTGCAGCAGTTTGCCCATAGCATCGGGCTTACGACTTACGAGGGCATGTGGATTTCCAGGGCTTATTCGTTCAAATATCCCGCCGGAATTAAGGAGAACATGTACTTCGCCATCGAGACGTTCGCGGGGCATCCCGGACTGCAGCAGACGGCCCGTCTGGAAGAGAATGTTCTGGTGACGGCGGACGGACCGGTGGTGTTCACGCTGATGGAGCATATGGAAGAAGCGATGGCCCGCTGACATGCAGCAATTGCTCGTTGCCCTTTCCGACTCGCCGTTTCCAAGCCTCGAACCGATGCGCGCCGTGCTGTCAACAATCGGGGCCGAGCTGCGCCTGGCCGAGGCATCCAACCCGGAAGCGATACTGCAGGTTGCCCGCAGCGCGGACGCTCTGCTTGTGACTTACGCTAAAATCACCTCCGGGATGATCCGGCAAATGAAGCGCTGCCGGATCATCTCCCGCGTCGGCATCGGCACCGACAACATTGACATCGCGGCGGCCACAGAGGCAGGGATCGTCGTGACCAAGGTGCCCGATTATTGCATCGACGAGGTTTCCGACCACACCTTGGCTATGCTCTTGGCGCTTGCGCGAAAGATTCCGCTAGCGAACTCGCAAGTGCACGCCGGCCGCTGGGACTTGTCCGCCCTGGCTCCCCTTCACCGGCTGCGCGGAGCGGTTTTGGGGCTGGTGGGTTTCGGCCGGATTCCACAGTTGGTTGCTCCCAAAGCAAAAGCCTTTGGACTGAAGGTTGTCGTCTACGATCCCTTCGTTGCTCCGGGAACGCTGGCTCAGGCGGAGGTGGAGGGGCTTGCGTTTGGCGAGTTGTTGAAGACGTCCGACTATATTTCCATCCATAGTCCGCTGACCCCGGAAACTGAGGGGCTTTTCGGCGCCGCCGCTTTCCGGCAGATGAAGCCAGGCGCATACTTGATTAATACGGCGCGCGGCGCGATTGTTGATGAGATGGCTTTGGCAAACGCGCTGGATGCTGGACAACTGGCCGGTGCGGCAATAGATGTCTTATCTCAGGAACCGCCTTCATCCTCGCCTCTCATGGGCCGCAATAACGTGATTCTTACCCCGCATATGAGCTTCTACTCCGTCGAATCCCTTGTCGAATTGCAGACCAAAGCGGCCGAAGAGGTCGTGCGGGTAATCACCAGCCAGCCGCTGCGCAATCCGGTCAATCCTGAGGTTCTGAAGCACAACGCCAAGGCGTGATTGAAATACGGTCATGCGCGGTCCAAACTGTCTACGAGACATCGCTGGCTTGCAGAGGCGCCGGTCCTGGAAGCGCGCCGGCGCATAAGACATTGGCCGGAGGGCTCCATGAAAAGCATCAACGTTGGAATTATCGGGGTAGGCTGGTGCGGAGGTATACGAGCTGAAACCTGCGCAGCAAGCCCTTACGTCAAAGATCTGCACATCGCTGAGATCAATGAGGCGCGGCTGAAGGAGGTCGCGGGCAAGACCAAACCAGTCACGGCAGCCACCGATTACCGGGCCCTCCTGGGAAATAAAGCGATCGACGCGATCATCATCTCGGCTACTCCGGAAACCACGCACTACCCCATGGCCAAGGAGAGCTTGGCGGCAGGCAAGCATGTGTTTCTCGAAAAACCGATTGCGCTGGAACTTGGGGAGGCCGATGAACTCATCGCGTTGGCGCGGTCGAAAAGTCTGCTGTTCACCATTGGATATTCGCAGCGGTTCAATCCCAAGTTCGCCTACGTAAAGCGCTCAATTGATGACGGAACAATCGGCCAGCCTGTCAGCGCGCTCGTAAGCCGGCACATCACACGGAATCTCGGGAAGAAAATCGGAGGCCGCATCAAGCTCTCTCCGGCTGTCATGGAGGCGACGCATGACATCGACTTTGTACTCTGGTGTTTTGCGCCGAGAAAGCCCGTGCGAGTCTATGCTCAGGAAGTCCGCAAAATCATGCAGCCTTTGCATGGCGTTCCTGACTGCGTTTGGATCGTCGTCACCCTGGATGATGGATGCGTGTTTACCATCGGCGCGGACTGGGTCCTTCCGCCCGCTTACCCGAATTTTTCATCAACTTGGATTGAAATGGTCGGCACCGAAGGCGCGATCATGGTTGATGATACGCATCGCGACATCAGTCTCAGCACGATGAAGAGAGGCATTCAATTTCCCCTATCGACCATGCCCGGCGAAAAGGTCGCACACGTCTACGCTGGTCCGATGGAAGCAGAAACGATTCATTTTCTCGAATGCGTGGCATTGGGACGGCAGCCGCTCGTTACGGCCGAGCATGCGAAAATGGTGATGGAAGTCTATCAGGCAGCCGACAAGTCGGCCGCGCAAGGGCGCCCGGTCGAACTTCAGGTTTCCGGGAAGACATCCGGCCAGCTATTTTCATCGCAGGCGGAACCCTCTGAAGCCGCTGTAGTTGACCATATCTGATCATTTCGCACTCCTCGACGTGGAATGACGCTTCTAGCCGAAAAAGTCCATTTTGTCATGCTGCGCCCCTTCGCTTCGCTCAGGGCAGACTCTTCGCCCGTTATTCTGAGCGCAGCGAAGAATCTCTGCGGGCTCAGGGCGGGTTCCGCTAAGCATCTGATTGTTGTAGCGAAGCGGAAGAACTTATACGAATTTGACGTCAACCATGGGGTCATTTAGGGAGATGCTGCAGGTGCCGTCATCCTGAGCGCAGCGACCTGTCTCGGCGAAGTCGGGAAGGATCTGCTTGTAAGGCGTGAGAAAAACAGATTCTTCGCTACGCTCAGAATGACACCGTAAGGAATCCCAGCCCCCGCCTAAATACTATGTTTGACCGAAAATTGGTATTAGATTCTTCGCTTGGCTCAGAACGACAACGAGAGGATCGAACCGGCTCAGAGCGATTCGAAGAGGAGTGAATCGGCCGAAATGCGGAGATCCTTCGCTCCGCGACAAGCGAAGGGCTCAGAATGCCATCCTCTGCCCCCTGAAATTTCTTGTCTCATGGGTCTCACGGGTCTCCTTCGTCTCGTCTGGAGTTGTTAAGCTGGATGAATTCCATCGTGGCGAATCAAGATGTGCTGAAACCATGGCTCTCATCTTTCGCAAACCCTGTTTCACCGGAAAGAGGCTGAAGGCGCGGGTCTGGCGCGCTAACCGGCCTCCAGGGGCGAAGGGGGGGCAAAGCGAGAAAGCGCTTTGGAATCAATAAACAG
>JBOGJZ010000168.1:0-7186 GCA_050745645.1 Terriglobia bacterium
AAAGATCCAAAATGCAAAAACGCTCTCGCTCATCTTTCTGAGGTCACTGAATTTCTACGCGTGCTCGGCTGCTACAAAAGCGGCGAGCGCTGAGGCGTGCGCGCGAAAGTAGTGACGGCGTTACGCAACAGCCATGGGTGCATCCTGCGGATGCCATGGCCGCCACCCCGGCGGCGAACAGGCTGGCGCTCCTTCATCCGGTTCGCTGAAGCCGGCCTATCCGTAGAGAGGGCCGGGAGGTCCACCAGTCTGATTCCTGCGCCCGCCGTGGAATCCGTATTCCAGACTTGCAATTCCGGATGGGTTCCCGCTCCCCCTCGTTCGCGAAAGGCCAGTTTCGTGGGAAAGGTGATCGAGGAGCATCGACAGGGCATCGTCAAGGTAATGCCGCGCCTTTTTGCCGCTTGGAGAGGACTGGAGAGTTGCTGATAATGGAGACTTGGTGAATTAATGCGCTTTGCTCTTTTTATGGCTATCCGGTATCTGAAAGCGAAGAGGCGGCAATCCGCCATCTCAATCATCACCGTCATCTCGGTGTTGGGAGTGGCTGCCGGGGTATGCGCGCTGGTCGTGGCGCTGGCAGTTAACAATGGGTTCCGGCGCGATCTCGAGCAACGGCTGCTCGGCGCCACAGCCAACATTAACTTGATCCGCAAGAAAAACGATGGCATTCCAGATTATGACCGGCTCACCGGTCGGTTGGCGAAACTGCCGCACGTGGTTGCCGCGGCCCCTGCGCTCTACGAAGAAGTCTTGATATCGAGTAGCTCGCGGGCAGAAGGGATCGTCTTAAAGGGAGTGGACCCAGAGCGGGAAGTCCGGGTGGGTGACTTACTGAAGCGCATCAAGGCAGGATCAATTCGGGGACTTTCGGAGTCCTTTCAAGATGCGGATCCCATCGTCATCGGCAGTCAGCTCGCTAAGGATATAGGAGTCTTCGTGGGTGACACAGTTTTGGTGACCAGTCCACAAGGCGGCTTGACTCCATTGGGGGTGGTGCCCAAGTACCGGCACTTTCGCGTCGTGGGAATCTTCGATTCGGGGTTCTACGATTTTGACGCAACCTGGGCTTTCACTAATCTGGGCGCAGCGCAACGGCTCTTTGATCTCACGAACGTCGTCTCGGTGATCGAGTTTAAGATCGACAATGTGGACCGGGCGCCGGAGGTGGCGGAAACCATACGAAAGGCAGCGGGCGCCGGATTCGACACCACCACCTGGATTGAGCAGAACCACTCCCTCTTCAGCGCCTTGCGCCTTGAACGCCTGGTAACGATTCTTACCATTGGTCTAATCGTCCTGGTGGCCGCTCTAAACATTTTCATCACCCTCGCTATGATGGTCATGGAAAAGAACCGCGAGATCGCCGTGATGATGTCTATGGGCACGCGGCGGAGGCAGATCTGGTCGATTTTCACGCTGCACGGCCTGTTGATTGGAGCCGTCGGGACCTTGATTGGCCTAGCGCTAGGCTACACGATCTCAGGCCTGGCGAATCATTACCAATGGATTCACATTCCTGCGGACGTCTATGCTCTTTCCTACGTTCCTTTCCATTCTCGCCCCTGGGATGGGGTGTGGATAGCGGGCATGGCGCTGGGCGTCAGCTTTCTCGCAACACTCTACCCCTCTCTTTCCGCCTCCAGGGTGCAGCCGACGGAGATTCTGAGATATGAGTGACACCGGCGCTGCGTCACAGGCACCCGCGGGGCAGAGTTGCAGCGGCGTTATCCGGCTTTCAAACCGGCTCCGGATGGGATCACGCGCTGGCGGGCAAATTTCATGATCCGCGCCGAAAATCTGACCAAAATCTACCGTTCGGGTGGGGATGACGTCGTCGTGTTTGAGGACTTGAATTTCGAGGTTCGCTCGGGCGAGTTCGTTGCGCTGGTGGGAGAATCTGGAACAGGGAAGACCACCTTGCTTCACCTGATGGCTGCGCTGGACACTCCTTCTCGCGGTGAGGTATACTTCTGCCAGGAGAAGGTCAGTGAATTTACGGAGCGGCAACGTTCAGATTACCGGAACAAGCGGATTGGATTTGTGTGGCAGATGCATTATCTTCTGCCGGAATTCAGCGCGGTTGAAAACGTTATGATGCCCTGCTTAATCGGCGGCGGCCGCTTCGGTAGCGCTCGCGCTCACGCCCGCGAGCTTCTGGAAGAAGTTGGTCTCTCAATTAATATGGACCGCCGGGCAGGCGAGCTTTCCGGCGGCGAGCAGCAGCGCGTGGCTTTGGCGCGCGCTCTTGTCAACAGACCTTCGCTGTTGCTGGCCGATGAGCCGACGGGAAATCTGGACGCCGTATCAGCGGGCCGGATAGGTGCACTGCTTGGGAAGCTGCATCAGAATCACGGGCTGACCTCGGTGCTCGCGACCCACAACATGGAGCTGGCGCAAAACGCCAATCGCGCCCTCCGCTTGTCAAAAGGCAAGCTGGCTGAAACCGTTCTTCCTGGAGCGCACTGAAAGCGGCGATAGACCATGGGCCCTACGGCCCTCGATAATTTGCGCAGGCTTGGGAGAGGTGAGGCGCGATGTTCGAGAAATACACCGAAAAGGCCCGTCGAGTCATTTTCTTTGCACGTTACGAAGCGAGTCAGTTCGGAAGCAGCTACATTGAGACGGAGCACTTGCTGCTTGGCTTGCTGCGGGAAGACAAAGCGCTTACCAACCGTTTCCTCCGTTCCCATACTTCCATTGAATCCATCCGTAAGCAGATCGAGGGAAGGACCACAGTCCGCGAGAAGGTATCCACCTCGGTTGACTTGCCTTTGAGCCAGGAATGCAAGCGAGTGCTTGCCTATGCAGCCGAGGAAGCGGAACGCCTCTCTCACAAGCACATCGGCACGGAGCACTTGCTCATGGGTTTGCTGCGGGAGGAAAAATCATTTGCCGCAGAAATCCTTCATGAGCGCGGCCTGCGGCTCTCGGCCTTGCGTGAAGAATTGAGCAGGTCGCAGAGCGAGAAAATTTCCTCCAACCGGCCGAAAGAGACTTCACTGCTGTCGGAATTCAGCCGAGATCTTACCCAGGCCGCGCTTGAAGGGCAGTTAGATCCGTTGATCGGGCGTGAAAACGAGCTCGAGCGTGTGGTCGAGATTTTGTGCCGTCGCACCAAGAATAACCCCGTGCTGATTGGCGAGCCGGGAGTGGGGAAAACCGCGATTGTTGAGGGCTTGGCGCAACGCATTTCCGATGGCAACGTCCCGTCCTTCCTGGCTGATAAGCGCGTGCTCGCGCTCGATCTTTCGCTGATCGTGGCAGGCACCAAGTACCGGGGCCAATTTGAAGAACGCTTGAAAACCATCATGAAAGAGCTGATGGAGGCGCAGAACGCTATTGTTTTTATTGACGAGCTCCACACCCTGGTCGGGGCCGGATCGGCGGAAGGCTCGCTTGACGCAGCTAACATTCTGAAACCCGCTCTGTCGCGCGGCGAGATCCAATGCATTGGAGCGACCACCCCGGGAGAGTATCGCAAATCCATCGAGAGGGACCGGTCGCTCGAGCGGCGCTTCCAGTCGGTGAAAGTGCCTCCGCCTTCCGAAAGCGACGCCATCAAGGTATTGTTCGGGATCAAAGAGCGCTATGAAAAGTTCCACGCCGTCACCTACACTGACGAAGCGATCCGGTCTTCGGTTTACCATTCCGGCCGCTACATTCCGGACCGTTTTTTGCCGGATAAAGCAGTGGACCTGATCGACGAGGCCGGCGCTCGGGTGAAGCTGCACCAAAGCAGTCTGCCCGAGGAGATGGTGGACGCGCAGAAGCGGATTAAGTTCGTTGTGCACCGGATGGAAGCAGCCATCGCCAACCACGAGTTTGAAAAGGCGCGGTTCTACTCTGACGAGGAGCGGAAGGAACGGGAGAATCTTCGCCTGCTACGCGAAAAATACAATATTGACGAAACCGCAACGGGCGAAGTGAAAGAAGAGGATATTCAAGAGGTTGTGGCGCGCTGGACGGGAGTGCCCGTCACGTCCATCAAAGAAGAGGAGATGTCCAAGCTCCTGCGAATGGAAGAGGAGCTGCACAAGCGTATCATCAGCCAGGAAAAGGCGATATCGGCGCTGTCACGCGCCATCAGGCGCTCGCGCGCCGGATTGAAAGCGCCGGGGCGCCCAGTGGGATCGTTCCTATTCCTGGGACCTACCGGGGTAGGGAAAACAGAGGTAGCCCGGGCGTTGGCGGCGTTCCTTTTCGGGAGCGAGCGTTCTTTGATCCGCTTCGACATGTCTGAATTTATGGAAAAGCACTCCGTATCCAAGCTCATCGGCTCGCCACCCGGATACGTTGGCTACGAAGAGGGTGGCCAGCTCACCGAGCGCGTCCGCCGCGCGCCCTATTCGGTGATTTTACTGGATGAGATTGAAAAAGCGCATCCGGATGTTTTCAACATTCTTCTCCAGGTCTTTGAAGATGGCCAGTTGACCGATGGGCTGGGCAATACGGTCGACTTCAAAAACACGATCATCATTATGACTTCGAATATCGGAGCGCGCCACCTGGAACGGCGCAGCCATCTCGGATTTCAGTCCGCCAACATAGAGCTGACGGATAAGAAGATCGAAAGCCTCGTGATGAGCGAAGTGAAGCACCTGTTCAATCCCGAATTCCTCAACCGGCTCGATGAGATCATCCTCTTCAATGCGCTTTCGGATGACGACTTGATGCAAATTATTGAGTTGCTGGTTGCGAATGTGAATACACACCTCGCTCAAAAGAACATTTCGATCAATCTGTCTGCCGAGGCTGCTCGCTGGATTCTGGAGAAAACCTGCTCGGATCGCTCCTACGGCGCGAGGCCGCTTCGCCGCGCTCTGCAAAAGCATCTTGAAGATCCGCTTTCAGAGGCGCTCATTCAGGGTGAGATTCAAACGCCTGCGGTACTCGAGGTGATTGTAGGCAGCGAAGGCCTCTATTACCGGCCGGTGAACGACAGCCTGGTTACCGCTACACCACTCTCCCATTGAGTCTTTCCACTGAGGTTGACCGATCTGCGGGTGACCTGCTGGCAACGAAAGCAAGCCGCCGGCTCCGAAGAAGGCGATTTTCGTATTAACATGGGACTTTCCGGATGAGAGCGCGGCCGGAACCGCGCCGTACAATGCTGAATCGAGAGGGAGCGCTGCGCTTTTCAATTCCATCGGGGCGGCCCGCCAGAAAACGGCTTTACGACTTGGCATGCATCCTGACATGCTGCGTGGCGTGCCTGTTGTTGAGCAGGCAGCTTGCCGCGAAGCAAAACAGCCTGCCCACTCCGCCGCCGTCCCAGACGTCTCAGAAAGCCACGAAAAAAAACGGGGGGCAGCAGGCTCCTTCAACGGGCGGGCTACACCTGGAAAACCCGGGGGTAGCTCCTTCATCATCCGGAAAGCAGGGACAAAAGGGTGGCCAGCAAGCTCCTCCTTCCGGTCAAATTCAACTTCAGGCGCCGGGCATTGCTCCGGCGCTTCCGCAGTCTAAGCCGGGCGGCCCTACGGCCCAGACAAAGCAGCCTGTACTGATCGAGGCGATCATCTTCCGCGGCAACCGCCGCATTCCCGCATCCACGCTGGAAGCTCGCATCCTTTCGCATCCTGGCGAGGTCTACAACGTGAACTCGCTAGAGCGCGATTTCATGGCGCTTTGGAATACCCACTACTTTGATGACATCCGGCTGGTTGCCTCAGACGGCAAGCATGGCAAGATCATCACTTTTTACGTGCGGGAAAAGAAGTTGATCCGGAGCATCGATTACAAGGGTATGAGCTCCATCAGCGAATCGGATGTGATGGACCGCTTCCGGGAGGATAAAGTTGGCCTCTCCATCATGTCCATGTACGACCCCGTGGTGGTCAAGCGCGCTGAAGTCGTGATTGAGGAAATGCTCTCCGAGAACGGCCGACAGTTCGCGACGGTACGGGCGCGGACGCGGGACATTCCGCCTGATTCGGTGGCGCTGACTTTCGTTGTCGTCGAGGGACCGAAGGTTAAGGTCGGCAAGATCCGCTTCACGGGCAACACGGTGTTCAGCAATTCCCAACTGATTATGGCCATGAAGTATTCGAAGCCCATCGGACTGCCGCCTTGGTTCTGGATATTTCACCGCACCTACAACAAAGATAAAGTCGATGCAGATCTTGAAAAGATCCGCGAGCTTTACCAGGCGCATGGCTATTTCTTCGCTCTTCCTCAAGAGCCCGTCACTAAAACAGTCAATACGCATCCTCTCCTGCCGTTTATTTTCCTTGGACGGGGCCGCGGCAAGCGCGTGGACATCACGATTCCCATAGAAGAAGGCGCGCAATACCATCTGGGAAGGTTCGCAATCCGCGGCAATCATTTGTTCAAGGAAGCTCCGCTCAAGACTGTCCTGGGAATGAAGACGGGAGACGTTTTCAATCTCACGAAAGTTCGTGACGCGCTTAAAAACTACACCAAGCTGTATGGCGAATACGGATACATCAACTTTACCGCCAACCCAGATATCGAACCGGACCGCAAACGGCACATCATCAACCTGGCGCTCGATTTCGATGAAGAGCACCAGTATTTCGTTCACCGTATTAATTTCGCAGGCAATACTAAAACTCGCGACGAGGTGATCCGACGGCAGTTACTCCTGGACGAAGGCAGCGTCTTCAACACAGCGTTGTGGAAGCTGAGCATTTATCGCGTCAACCAGCTTGGATACTTTGATCCCATCAAGGACAAAGGGTACACGGTGGTCCAAAACAACAAGAATCACACCGTCGATTTGGATGTCAACCTCAAGGAAAAGGGCCGCAACTCGATAGGCTTCTCGGGCGGGATCAGCGGGATTTCTGGAAACTTTGTTGGCGCGAACTACGCCACGAAAAACTTCCTGGGTCTGGGAGACACCTTGAGCATCGGCGGCGAGGTGGGGACTTTCGTCACCAACGCGACTCTCGGCTTCACGGAACCCTATCTCTTCAATCGGCCGATTACCGCCGGCTTTACGGTATTCCTCAACAACTACCACTTCGACCAGCTGCAGCAATACGGCGCCCTGTTCGGGGCGAATCTGAGCAATCTCCACAACTCGCTTTTCGGGCAATCGTACTTCCAGAACTTTCAGCAAAACTCCAAGGGCTTCACGGTTTTCGTGCAGTATCCTCTCCGCCGGTCATTCGGCCAGCTTGGCCTCACTTATCAATATCAAGTCAGCACGGTCCAGACT
>JBOGJZ010000169.1:0-3804 GCA_050745645.1 Terriglobia bacterium
ATTACGTCCCAGATTATCTCGAGCGCCGCCAGCCGCTGCGGCAGGCGCATTTGGATTATGCCGGCCGCGCTTATGAGGAGGGAAAGCTTATCCTCGGCGGTGCTTTTGATCGTCCGCCCGACGGCGCACTGCTGGTGTTTCGAGCGGGAGGCCGGGCCGACGTCGAGGAGTTTGCCAAGCACGATCCCTATGTGGTCCATGGCATCGTGGCGTCCTGGCGGGTGCGTGATTGGACAGTCGTGATCGGGGGAGGCCCAGAGCAGAAGGCGAAAAACCCCGGCATGGGTAAGTGACGCATTTGACGGACGCTGCAAGGGCAGGGGAAGCGGCGCCCTGGCGCCGCATTTTCATCGTTTAGAAATGTCACAACGCGATATATACAGGGGGACCCTAAGTCCACGGCCATCCTACTGCTGTGGCGGCGGCCTCTGGCCGCCGGTTTCTAATAGTAAAGACCGGTGGCCAGAGGCCGCCGCTACAACACAGGGCATCGCTGACTTTTGTCCGCGTGTATAAAAACTCCTTAAGCAGACGCGTTCGCACCGTGCTCGCCGGTCCACAAGCCCATCCGTTAAGCCCCCAGCACGTATTTGCTGACCCGGTTACTTACGTCCTGCAGGTAGGCTTGGGCGCCGGGGTGAAGCTCGGTAATCGCCGTGCCGTGATAGCCAACCTCGGCAAACGCTTTTCTCACTTCGGGCCAGTCAATCTGGCCGTCACCGATGTTAACCCATTTGAAACAACTCCCGGAGAGCTTGAACCCTTTCACATGGACGTCCAGGATGCGATGTCCGAGGGTGCGAATCCAATCCTGCGGATAGCCGTAAAGGACCACGTTGCCCACGTCAAACCAGGCTCCGATGCTGGGACTCCGGAACTCGTCGATGTAGCGCGCCATTTCGAGCGGGCTGAGCAGGAACTTGTTCCAGACTTCTTCGATGCCGATGGTGACGTTGAGCTGTTCGGCCAGCGGGATCAGCTTGCGGATCTCACGCTGCGAGCGGGTCCACGCTTGCTGATAGGTTGTCTGTTCGTTCACCACGGCGGGCACCAGCAGCACGCAATGCGCGCCCCAGAGCTTCGCGTTATGAAGCGATGTCCGCATCCCCGCCATGCTCTTCTCGACGACCGCCGGATCGCTGGAAGATAGCGGGTACTTCCAGTGGTCCATATTCATCACCGAGTCGATGTGGATTCCGGCCTTCTCCGCGGCTTCCTTCATCTCCGCCGCCTCGCGCGGGTCTGGCGTGGTGTTGGCTTGTAGCGCTTCAAATCCCACGCTGCGAGCCATCTGGAATCGCTCCAGGTAGCTCAATTGTTTCGGTAGCATGTCCACCAACACTCCCTTCTTGAGGGGGAGCGGATCCCGAGCGCTGGTCCGAGCGCTGCCCGGAGCCGGTCGTGCAGGCGCAGCGTCACCAGACAGCGGTGCGGACAATCCGGCGAAGCTCGCGCCTGCCGCTACGCCCAGCGACGTCTTGAGAAATTCACGGCGAGACGAATGGTTGGCCATCTTGGAGACCTCGAATCGAATGGGATTTGTTCCGCATGATGTTATCGCGGAACGGCGAGAAGCGCCACGGTGAAATGGGCAGCCCGCGCTGCCTTGACCCTCTCCCTCACGCTATGCTACGTTGGCCGATGGTACCGCACTCGCTCATCTTTCCTGCGGGGGATCCACGTTGGCCTCGTCGCCGTCCATTACGCTCAAACGAACCGCCCTCAATGAAACGCATCGCGCGGCAGGAGCGCGGATGGTGGAATTTGGCGGGTGGGAAATGCCGGTGGAATATTCGGGCATTATGGATGAGCACGCAGCCGTGCGCACACGCGCGGGTCTGTTCGACGTCAGCCACATGGGCGAAATCGAAGTGCGCGGACCCAAGGCACTCGCGCTGCTCCAGAGTCTCACGTGCAACGACGTTTCGCGCCTCCAACTCTTCCAGGCTCAGTACTCCGCGCTCATGGAAGCGAACGGAAGCGCTGTAGACGATTGCGTGGTGCATCGCCTGGGCGAGGACCATTTTTTCATCTGTGTAAACGCTGCGAATACGGATAACGATTTCTCGCACCTCCTGCGCCACAATACGTTCAGCGCGGCGGAAGTGGCCGTGGAGAACGTTTCCGCGCGGTATGCGCAGCTCGCCTTGCAAGGTCCACGGGCGCTCGAAATCCTGCGGCGAGTGGCCGATGCTGACCCGGCGCCGTTGAAATACTATTGGTGTACGCCGGCTGGTTGCTGCGGCGTGCCCGGCTTGCTGGCACGGACTGGCTACACTGGCGAAGACGGATTCGAATTCTACTTTCCGCCTGACCGGTCGCGGCACGTGTGGAGCGCGCTTCTCGGAGCCGGCCGCAGCGATGGCCTTGTGCCCGTCGGACTCGGCGCGCGCAATACCTTGCGGCTGGAAGCAGCTTACCCGCTCTACGGCCACGAACTCGACGCCGAAACAACGCTGCTCGAATCCAACCTCGGATGGATTTGCAAATTGGACAAGGGACCATTTCTCGGGCGAGACGTACTGCAGAAACAGAAAGAGCAGGGCGCGCCAAGAAAGCTCGTAGGCTTCGAGATGATCGAGAGGGGCATCGCCCGCGAGGGCTATCCGGTGGTGATAGGCGGTCGGCAGCACGGCCGCGTGACCAGCGGATCTTACGCGCCTTATCTCAAGAAAAACATCGGCTTGGCTCACGTACCGACGCACCTCGCCGAAGTTGGGCGCGAAATGCAAATCGAAATTCGCGGTAAAATGGTTCTGGCCCGCCAAGTGGCATTGCCGTTTTATACGCGACCGAAAGCGTAGCGAATTGAAGCAAGACAAAAATCAGGCGGCCCATCCTGAGTTTTGCACCGGCGGCGCGCTTCTGACGGTGCGCGCTTCCACGCTGCTGATGCCTTTTACTTTTCCGTGCGTGGGCTGGGTCTTAAAGCCAACACCGTTCACTTAGCGGATTTTTCGCCGCGTGCGAAGATTTTAGCCACATTTCATTCTGAGCGGAGCGAAGAATCTGCTTTTCCAGTGTGACTTAGATGCAGATTCTTCGCTCCGCTCAGAATGACAGGCACTTACCTCTTTCTCACAATGGCAAGACGCTGCCAAAGTGAACGGTGTTGGTCTTGAAGCGGAGGACGAAAAGGCTATGTATCCTCAGGAACTGCTTTACACGAAAGATCACGAATGGATCCGGGTCGATGGAAATACGGCCGCGATCGGAATCACCGAGCACGCACAGAAGGAGCTGGGAGACATCGTGTTCGTCGAGCTGCCTCCGGCGGGCACTCACGTCAGCGCCAAGGAGTCGCTCGGCACGGTCGAATCCGTCAAAGCGGTTGCTGATGTTTTTTCACCCGTAACGGGCGACGTGACGGCGGTGAATCCCAAGCTACAGCGAGCGCCGGAGCTGGTGAATACGGATCCGCACGGTGAGGGGTGGCTGGTTCAGTTGCGGCTGAAGGACCGCACGGAGACGGAGGCGCTCATGTCCTCCGAGGAATATGAGGCTTACGTGGCGTCTGGGGCCGGACATTAATGCGATATCTTCCCAATTCTCCCGCAGACCGCAGCGCGATGCTGCGCGCAACTGGCACGCAGTCCGTGGAAGACTTGTTCGCGCAGATTCCGCAGAAGTTGCGGCTGACCGGAGGGCTGCACCTTCCCGGACCGCTTTCGGAAGCCGAAATCCTCGACTTCTTCCGCCAGGCCGCGCGGGAAAGCAGCCGCGACTACGTTTCATTCCTTGGCGGTGGGGTGTATACCCACTATCGCCCCGTAGCGATTGACGCGCTTCTGTCGCGCGGAGAAT
>JBOGJZ010000170.1:0-2866 GCA_050745645.1 Terriglobia bacterium
CGAGGAAGATCCGTAAAGAGTCAAATGAAAAATAACGAATCGCTGAACAATCCCCGTGTCATGCTGAGCCCCTGCGCTTCGCTCAGGGAAGGCTCCGGGAAGCATCTGCTTGTCATGTTAAAAATAAAAGCCCGGATTCTTCTCAGAGTTTGCCGTGAGCGAATTACAAAGATCCTTCGCTTTGCTCAGGATGACAAGCGAAGGGCTCAGAATGACAGCTAAAAAAAACTTTTCCACAAGCTGCAAGGAGTCTCGTTCATGAACCCAACTCGATTTCGCAGCTTGAGCGCAGTGTTGCTCGCGCCCATCGCGCTGGGCCTGCTCATAACCGTCCAAGCCTCCGTGCCACCGGCGCGCGCGTCCCAGCAGTCCGGAACGAATTTCGGACTGGAAGGAAAGATCACCAAGCAATCGCCCGGAAAGCTCACCGTAAACTCGCAAGACAATATGATCTTCCACGTGACCTACGATAATCAGACCAAGATCACGCGCAAAGATGGGTCGGCCGGGTCCGCAGCGGACCTGGTCATTGGCGCCCAAATCCGCGTTGATGGCTCACTCGATCCGCAAGGCGTCCTGGAAGCGCGCCGCATCAATCTCGAATAAAGCTCATCATGCGCCCTGTCGAGTTCTGTTCGGTCCTCGCGAAAGGACGGCCGGGTCCCGCTTATTTTCTCTGCGGACCAGACCGCTTCTTGCACGAGGAATGCCGGGCTGCGGTGATCGCCGCCGTGCCCGCCGAAGCGCGTCCTTGGTGCTTCACGGATGCCGAATTCGCGCCCGGCGAGCTTCCGCGCGAGCTCGACCACGCCCGCCAAATGCCGATGCTCGGCGGTCACAGCTTTCTTTACTTGGCGGACCCCGAAGATTTCGGCGGGGCTCACGACGAAGATGCCGAAGCTCTTGAGGACTTCCTCAAAAATCCTCCTGATTTCGCCACTATTCTTTTTGCGGCTGCTGAACCAGACCGGCGGCGCCGTTTTGTCAAGCTTCTGGAAAAACGAACCCAAAGAGTCGATCTGCTGCCGCTGGGCCGCCGCGAAGCCGCAACCTGGTTGAACAACTTTCTCCGCAAGAATGGCGTTCAAATTGAATCAGCAGTAACTGAATCGCTCGTCGCGCTCTTTGAAGGCCGCACAGAATCGTCCGCCCGCGAAACAGCCGCCGGAGTCAATCTGCTTTGGCTGCGAACCGAGACAGCAAAACTCATGCTGATCCATCCGGAAAAGCGGCGCATAGAAGCAGCGGACCTTGACGCAATCGCGCCTTTTCGCGAAGAGCGCGAAATCGGCAAGCTGCTCGCTTCCATCGCGGACCGCCGCTTCCCGGAAGCGCTTCCAATCCTCCGTAACCTTCTGGCCGGCAAGCAACCTGAGACGCTGATCCTTTGGTGCATTGCCGACCTCTTCCGCCAGGCGCTCAAGAGCGCTGGCATGGGTAATCGTTCCTATGGCGGCTGGTCACGCGCGGCGAATCCCTTTTCGACCTTTGAAATTGCCCCGCGCGCGCTGCGAACCTACAAGCGGGAGGAACTGATGGGAGCGCTCCGGCTCGTGCGCGCCGCGGACCTTGCCATCAAATCTTCCTGGAAGGACTCAGCCATGCTCCTCGAATGCCTCCTGTGGCAGATCATGGCGGGTCAAAGTCCCGAAGGCGAAGGCTCCCCGCTTCCGCAAGCCGCGCCCAGCCCTGCCGCCACCGGCTAAAACCCCAGGGCCTGGTCAAGATCGGCAATCAGATCCTCCACAGCTTCGACGCCAATCGAGAGGCGGACCAGCCCATCGCTGATCCCAACCGCCAGCCGCTGCTCGCGAGGGACGGCCCGATGGCTGGTAGAGGCGGAATGGACGATCAATGAGCGAGTATCTCCCAGGCTTGCCGCCCGCGCGAAAATCTGCACCCGATCCATCACCTTTTTGCCTCCCTCCAGTCCGCCTTTGGCTTCAAAGCTGATCATCGCGCCGAAGGCTTTCATCTGCCTTTGCGCCAGCGCATGGCCGGGATGTCCGGGCAATCCCGGGTAGTTGACGCGCTCCACTCTGGGGTGCGCGTTCAAGAACTCTGCGATGCGCTGAGCGCTCGCGCACTGCGCCGGCACGCGCAAGTGGAGCGTGTGGATGCCGCGCAGAATGAGCCAGGCGTTGAACGGACTCATCACGCCGCCGAAGTCACGAATGACGTCATGATTGATCCGGTCGATCGTGTCCTCGCGCCCGACGATGATTCCTCCCAGCGCGTCGCCATGCCCGCAAAGGTACTTGGTAGCCGAATGCACCACCACGGTCACGCCCAGGCGGATCGGCTGCTGCAGCGCCGGTGAGGCGAACGTGTTGTCGATCATCAGCGGAACATTGCAGGACCGCGCGACCCCGGCGAGACCCTCAATATCAATAATTTCAAGCACTGGGTTGCTGGGAGTCTCGAAGTAGATCAACCGCGTGTTCGGCCGGATGGCGCGCTCGAACTCCTCGACTCGCGTTGATGCGACAAACGTGGTTGCAGCGCCAAGGGTTGGAAGTTTGCGATTCAGAAAGTCGTAAGCCGCTCCATAGAGCGACCGCGAGGCGACTACGTGGTCTCCCGCCTTGACGTATCCCAAAATTGCCGAGGAAATCGCCGCCATTCCTGAAGCCGCAGCCACGGCAGCTTCTCCCTGTTCGAGCGCGGCCACCTTCACCTCCAGGGCGCGAGTGGTAGGGTTGCCGTAGCGCGTGTACATGTAGCCCGGCCTCTCCTCTCCGTATACCGCGGCCATTTCATCCGCGCTCGATGAGACGAACGTGGTCGACTGGTAAATTGGCGTGTCCAGCGCTCCCGTAACCGGACACGGACTCTCTCCGGCATGGACAGCCAGCGTGGCAAAACT
>JBOGJZ010000171.1:0-9166 GCA_050745645.1 Terriglobia bacterium
TGATCGCATTCGAGAGATTCTTTGAGCTGGCTGGTTTTATCGCGGATGAAGTCTGCGAAGAGCTGCGGATCAAGATCATCGGCAGATTCGCCCGCGGCTGACTTTGCCTGGGCGACTGCTTGCAGAAGCCGGTCCACCTTTTCTGGGTCTGGATCGGCCCATTCAATGTTGAATGGGCTGAACGGGCCGGGTTTCACGGCGCTGCCGTGAGGATGCGAGCTCGCGGGCTGCAAACCCTCTTCCTTCATCTTCATTTTTTTCCGCCACAGGTCATTGTGGACGGCGTAGCTTTGGGCAAGTTGATTGAAACGAAAACGTTGCCGGAAGGTTAATTCGCCGGTTCCGGCGCTGAACTTTTTGACGGTCTTTTCCACACGGAAGACCAGATCGTTCGGCGGGCGCGGAGTTCCGCCGTTGAAATAGGTCTCATACTCAATCTTCAAACGGCGAAGATTGTCCTCGAGCCGGTTTAATTCCTCATCAGCCGTCATGAGAGTCTCCGTGGATACTGTAGAAAAGTATGGCTTTCCCCGGTGGCCTGAGTCAACACTGAAGCTAACGTCCGTTTGAAAACCTGGCTAGAGTCCAGTAATTTGGATGTACAGCGCAGCGCCCCGGCCTGCCGGGGCATTTACCAGCGCTACGGCAAGTCAATTATCCGGCTGCCGCACGGAGCATCTAATGACTCTTTTTCAGAGCCCAGCCCGCCGCCGCCCAAAGCCCAAGCGCTAAATACTCGTAACCCGTGAAGTGTCCCGGAACGAAGGGTATGAGTTTCATCAGGATAATCGCCAGCGAAACCGCCCCACCCAACCCTGCGACGGCGCATTGCGCCGGCCGGGGTTTCATCCGGAGGTACGAAACGCAAGTGGCGAGCCAGCCCGCCGCCGAGGCAAGCGCTCCTACCTCCGTGATGGGCACCAAAATGGACTCGCCCATAAACGTGGCGGCGGCGCTGACGAGGCCGATCGCCAGGATGGCCGCGGCAGGCGTCCGGTTGGACGGCTCGACGTAGGCCATGCGCCGGTCGAGCAGCCCCCGTCTGCCCATCGCGAACACCAGCCGGGCGCCGGCAATGAAGTTGCCGTTGTATACCTTCAGCAGAGAAAACAGCGCGGCGGCGAAGATGATGTCTACGATCCAGTGGTTGCCGAGGGCGCGCTCGAAGGCGAACGCCGTGGCAAAGCTCCGCCGGGTGAGCATCTGCCACGGATAAATGTAGGCCACAACGGCAATGACGGCGGTATAGAACGCGATTCCTACCAATATGGCGGCCAGGATGGCGCGAAAGAAGCCGCGGGAACGGAAACCCGGGTTGGCTTCTTCAGCGCACTTGGGAACGGATTCAAAACCTGTCATGAAGTAGGGCACAATCTGGATCACGAGCAACACGGAAACCCAGCCGCTCCTGCTGAACGGTGGAGTGAAGTTGCGGGTAGAACCGTGCGCCACGCCGAAGCCGGCGAAGATCACGAAGAGCGACAATAGCCCGAAGGTGGCCCAATTCTGGAAGGTGGCGCTCGATCGGATGCCGCGATAGTTGAGCCCGGTGATGACAGCCGCGAGCAGGAGGCCAATAGCCAGTTGCGGCAGATACACAAGGTTACCGCCCACCCGATAAAGCGGCAGCGAATTGAGCGAAGGAAAAATAAAAGCCGCAATCTTTCCGATCGCCACTGACTCCCAGGGGCAGACGATGATATAGGCGAGCGTCATCATCCAGCCGGTGGCAAAGCTGATCCCCGCCGGGAAGACCTTCTCTGTATAGGCAATCTCGCTGCCGGCGTCAGGCAGCTCAATCGCCAGCCGGCCATAAACATAGCCGATGGGCAGGAGCGCCGCGCCGCCGATGGCGAAGCCGAGAATCGCTCCCAGCGGCCCGCCCCTCCCGAGCCAGTCGTCCATTACCACCAGCCAGCCCACCCCCACCATGGTTCCGAATCCCAGGGTGAAGTAATCGAGGGTGCGGAGCTTTCGAGCCAGGGTTAGCGCCGGATTCAGTTTGCGGTGCGGGAGTCGCGTTTCATCCATGGACGGCCACTGTAGTTCAAATCATAAGCGAGGAGCCGCACACGCCTTATCCTGCTGAAGCGCGGATTAGATCAGAGTTGCGGTTAAACGTCCATATTGAAGTTTTCAGAACTTTCCTCATTTTTTATGGCTCCCAGTCCTACAGCGATTCCAGTTGTAGATTAGGAGGCGGTTGGGTTTGCGGGTTGGGGCTGCACCTTGCGAGAATTTGCTGGATGCCTTCGGCCAGCGCGTAGAAGCGGAAGGGCGGAATGCGAAGAAGCGCTGCGAAATGATCGAGCGTTTCTCGCACAGGATTTTCAGCTTCAGTTTCTGCCCAAGGAAGATGGCCGCAAGGTAAGCTGCCGCCGCCACCCGCAACACCAAGTTCTTCAACTGCTGGTACCGTAAAACCCGGATATCTTCCACGTTGTAGCTCCGTTTCACGAAACGAAAAGTTTCCTCAATTTTCCATCGGGTCAGATAAATTTGCATGATCCACCCTAGCGATTCCGAGTCCTGCACTCCTTCTAAATTGGTCAGCAACAGCATCGCCTAATGAACATGCTCGGCTCCTTTCCCGGTTGCCTTGGTCGGACAATAAACCAACCTTACCGGCCCTAATGAGCCGACGCCATTATAGAATCCGGGCTCGCTTTTCAGCCCCTTCGCTACGCTCAGGGCAGGCTCTGCGGCGTTTCACCCGGCAGAAAAACCGCAGCGTTATAAGGCGAACGCCGCGCTACAAAATGTTCAACCGTGACTTTGGCGGGACCCTGGGGAAGTGACATTTACCGTTTCAATTAATGCCATGACAGAGGGCAGCATGAAAGTGGAGTGGGACGGCGCAGAGTTTACCGTTTTTGGAAGCTCTGCGGTTTGTCCGTCGATCCCTGAAGAAAAGGCCGCAGACTTCCTGAAAAGTAAAAGTCTGCGTTTGTATCTACCCGCTACAATAACGCCCATGCGAACCGAACTGAAGATCGGTCTTATCAAGGCGGGGTATGTCCGCTCAGTCTGGAGTAAAAAACTGTGGCAGAATGGTGGCCAGAGGCCGCCGCTCCAGCCCAGCGCGAAATTCAATGGTTGCAGCGCCTGAATCTAGAAGCTAGAATTCCGGTACTCAGGGAAACTGCCTGGCTGCAATGAGTAAGGAAACACGATGAAGATCGCCATCTCCGTTTCAGACGAGGAAAAGACTAAGGGCGAACAGTCACCTTACCTTCGCGCCATGGTCGCAGCCGGAGCCAAGCCTGAGGAGTTGTGCCTTGTGACGGCTGCTGATTCTCAGGATTTCCGCGTCGAGGATTTTGACGGCGTCCTGTTTGCCGGCGGCGAGGACATCGACCCAGCCTTTTATGAAGAAAAACGCAAATACGAGAACGTGCGCTCGAATCGGGCGCGAGACGAGTTTGAGTTCGCAAGTCTAGACCGGGCATTGCAACGGCGCGTGCCGGTCTTCGGCATCTGCCGCGGCGCTCAAATGGTCAACGTGAAATTCGGCGGAACCCTTTATCAGGACTTGAAGGCTGACGCGCTGCTTGAACTTGAGGTCGAGCACCGGCAGCCCGATGATCGCGCGGAGTTGACGCACCGCGTCACCGTGACGGATGGTGAATCCCGTCTCGGGAAAATCGTTCAAGGCAGCCTCCGCGTCAACAGCCTTCATCACCAGGGCATCCATCGCGTCGGGCATGGGTTGAAGGTAAGCGCGTACTCGGAGGATGGACTGGTTGAGGCAGTGGAAGGCGCGGATAGCGTCTCCTATTTGCTCGCAGTACAGTGGCATCCCGAAGAACTGATTGGCCACCCCGAGCAAAAAAAACTCCTCCAGGATTTCATTGCTGCCTGCCGCGCCGCAGCTCAGCAGAAGAGAAGATAGCGGCTTATATTCGGGGTTTTCCTCGCAAGACCTGTCGAGAGTTGCTGAAATATCCCGATTTGCCATGCTGATCCCCTTCGCTTCGCTCAGGGCAGTCGCTCATATCGCTTGGCGGCGCCCCGAAAGTACGAAAATGTCATTCCCGCGAAAGCGGGAATCCATTTTAGGCCTCACTGGCCCCCCGCTTTCGCGGGGGTGACCTCCAAAGGAAAGCGGCGGCTGACCGAAATTTTCGGAGCAGGCTTTTCTCCTGTCATACTGAGCGCAGCGAAGAATCTACCGTCGAAAGACTTTTACGGCAGCCGAATGCCAACCAAGATTCATATACTGAAGGGCGACATCACAGAGATGGCGGTGGATGCCATCGTCAATGCCGCTAATACGGACCTTGCGCTCGGCTCAGGGGTGGCAGGCGCTATCCGGCGCAAAGGCGGCCCGCGAATTCAGGAGGAGTGCGACCGCATCGGCCCTGTTGCAATGGGAGATGCGGCTGTAACAACCGGTGGCAACCTTCGCGCGCTGTACGTTATTCACGCCGCCAGTATGAGACTGGGCGGCAGGACCACAGAGGAATCCTTGCGGAACTCTGTGCGCAACTGTCTCGAACGGGCTGAGGAGAAAGGATTCCAAAGCATCGCCTTTCCTGCCATCGGAACCGGCGTAGCGGGCTTCCCCATGGGTGACTGCGCCAGGATCATGATTGAGGAGGTCCTCAATCATTTGAAGTCCCGCACCTGCCTGCAACGGATTTACTTTGTCCTTTTTGATGACGCCGCCCTGAAAGTGTTTGAAGATGTCTACCATCGTCTCACCCAGCGGCCAACAGACTAGCCGCGCCAGCCATCATTGTGTGGTGCGATGACGATTTGTCGAGCGTCGTAATGGTGATAACCTTAAGGGCGCACAGGACAAACGCTTTGTACAAAAGGAGACGGTCATGATGAGAAACGCGCTTGTGATCATTTTTTGCCTGATGTCAACTGCTGTGGCGCTGGCCCAGGAAAGCGACCAGGCGAAGCAGTTGGCGAAAGCCAATGCGGTACTCAGTGAAATCATGCAGACGCCGGACAAAAGCGTTCCGGGCGGCCTGCTGGATAAAGCCATTTGTGTGGGAATTGTTCCCTCGCACATTAAGTTTGCCTTCGGCATCGGCGGAAGCTATGGCAGGGGAGTTCTGGTTTGCCGGAGGCACGGAAACGGACCCTGGGGCGCGCCTTCTCTGTTTACGATGGGTGGCGGCAGCTTTGGGTTTCAAATCGGCGGGAAAGCAACAGACATCGTGTTCATCGTGATGAATCCGGGAGGAGCCAGAAAATTGCTCCAAAGTAAAGTCACGCTGGGCGCAGACGCGTCAGTGGCAGGCGGTCCGGTGGGACGCACGGCATCCGCTGAAACCGACGCGCAGATGCACGCGCAAATCCTGAGCTACTCGCGTTCGCGGGGACTCTTTGGGGGCCTCGCTCTCAATGGAGCTGTGCTCAAGCAGGATAACGGTGGCAATGAGAAACTCTATGGCCGCAAGCTAACTGCGCAGGATATTTTGATTAAGGGCGATGTGGCTGTTCCAGCGGCCGCGCGGCCTCTTGACAGGACTTTGACGAAATACTCTCCTCACGGCGGCGCTCCCTTCACGCCCTAGCACGCGGCGAGACTGAGAGGGCGGGAACCTCTCCCATTTGGCCCCGCCAGGGGCGGCATAATGGCTCCCTGTATGCCACCCGTGACGGGGCTCATGAAATAGGGCAGCCCTTTCGGAATTCCACGGTTTGCGCCATGAGCCCCATTCCGCCGTGGCTAACGCGCTTCGTATCCTCCCCCATAAGCATTAAGTCAACGCTTGCGCTCCCGTCCCCTGATTCAGATGCGAGGAAAGTAAGCATTGGCAACGTACTGGGCAACCATCCGCTGGGTGTTGAAAAAGGACCCGTTCAGCGCGATCGCGAGCCGCATGACCTCTGCAAAGGCGCTCGGCCGTCCGTAGAACATCGGCAGGATCACGAACTCGAGCTTGTCGTATAGCGACATGATTTCCTCGCCGGGGTTGTCTGGAAGTTCCTCGCGTCCAATCTCCCAGCCCGTGATCCCTTCAACATGCCCCTCCACCCACCAGCCGTCCGGCACGGAGAAGCTCGGGACTCCGTTGAGGGCAGCCTTCATGCCGCTGGTGCCGGAAGCTTCCTGTGGTCTCTGAGGGGTGTTCAACCAGAGATCGACGCCACTGGTGATCAAATGCCCCCAACGCATGCCATAGTTGGGAAGATAAACCACGCGGAGGGCGGCGCCCAGGAGATCCGCAGCCTCGAAGACACGGCGGATCAGCGCCTTGCCTTCTTGATCGCGCGGATGCGCCTTGCCGGCATAAACAATCTGGACCGGACCCACCTGGTGCACAATCTGTTTCAGCCGCTCAAGATCGGAAAAGAAAAGATCTGCTCGCTTATAGGTCGCCATGCGACGCGCGAAGCCGATGGTCATCACAGATGAATCTAGTTGCGCGCCGGTGATATTCTTCACCTCTTCCAACAAAGACTGCTTGGCGCGAGCGTGGGCCTCCAGGATTTCGCCGAGCGAGATGCCAATAGCGTAGCGAAGGTACAAGTTGTCGCGCCGCCACTCAGGAATGTGGCGGTCGTATAGCTCACGGAAAGAAGGTGCTGTCCAGGTCACCGCATGGACTCCGTTGGTGATCGCTCGAACTGGGTAGTTTGGGAACATGCCCCGCGAAATTTCTCCATGATGCATGGCTACGCCGTTGATGTAATGTGAAAAGCGCAGCGCGAGATAAGTCATGTTAAGCACGTTGTTGTGGAGACAATCCATCCTCTCCAGGAAATCGCTCTGCTTCTCGCCCAAAACCGAACGCATCATGTCCTTGGAAAACTTGTCGTGGCCGGCAGGCACAGGCGTGTGGGTAGTGAATATACACTTTTTCCTGACTTCCTCGATGTCCTTCTCCGTAGCGGCGCTTAGATCACGTTCGCGCAAGCCCTGGTCGATTAGGGCTAGGGAAAGCAAGGCCGAATGGCCTTCGTTCATGTGATAAGTCTTAATGTCGGGGCAGCCCAGTGCGCACAGTATTTCGACGCCGCCCATCCCCAAGACGACCTCCTGGCACAGCCGGTAATGATCGTCACCGCCATAGAGGTGGTCGGTCAACGTTTGGTCCCACGGAGTGTTCTCAGGCAGAGCAGTATCGAGCAGATAAACCGGCGCCTCTTGTCCGCTGATGCCTTTGATGGAATATCGCCAGGCGCTAATCGTTATGGGCCGGCCTTCGATGGTTACTGACGCCCTAGCCTTTGTCGGCTCCAAAAGTTGCTCGGGATTCCACAATACAGGCTGCTCAGTCTGATTGCCCTGTTCATCCAGGCGCTGTTCAAAGTAGCCCTTCCGGTGTACCAACGTCAGGCCTACCATGGGCACTCCGAGATCGGCTGCCGAGCGCAGGGTGTCACCCGCGAGTACTCCAAGCCCGCCGGCATAGGTTGGAATCGCCGGATCCAAAGCGATCTCCATGGAGAAGTAGGCAATTTGGGGCGAGTTGAACGTTGTGGCCACTGCTGGCTCCGGTTTTATATGGATTTGTGACTGATCTAGGTCGGATTATTCATGAACGTGCCAGACAACGGCGGAAGGGCACGGTTTTAACCGTGCCGTTATGGGTGCCCAACAGAATACCTGCGTTTTGCGCCGCGAGCGGTTTGTTCTGGCAAGCCGCTCGCGGCACGAAACGAGAAAGTGGAAGAAGTCGAGTTTCCGGCGGGGTTGAAACCCCGCCCGTCCGCAGACGTTAACCCCTTCATGAATAATGCAGGCTAGAGCGGACCGAGTTCCTGCTTTCTCTGCTGAGTGTAGTCGTCTTATCCGAAGATCAGGAAAGCCTGAAGGCCCCCTGGTCCGCACTATTTAGGAAGAACGCAGGCGATCGTTCCGGGATCGCATGCCGGAAAGACTCATTTCGCAGCGGGAACGTAAACGCCGTTCGCTGCTACAAACTCGGCGCCTGGTATTTCCGTCTCCAGCCGGACGTATTGGAGGCCCGCCTTCTTGCCCGGCGTCGCCATGAAGGTGAGCCAATACTGGTTATCCAAGATATTGTGCAGTTGATCCAGCCAGGGCTTGAAAGAAGGGACGCTATTGTATCCGAGAAAATAAGAAGCCCCGCCTGTCACATCGGCCACCATGGAAATATTGCCCAGACCCATGCTGGCTACCCAGAAATTACGGCTCTCAAAGCCGATTCCCGGTGTATAAATCGTGTGAACGATGATGCCGTCTCGCTGAGCACGATCGGCCGCAGACTGCGCATCCGGGCTGATCGAGGGAAGGCTCATCAGTCTCCGCCTAAACCGGACCCGGTCGATTCCGTCCGTGATCATCAGAACCTCACGCCGGTTGTTATGATTGGGCCAACGCTTCATTAAATCCATAAGCGAGAGATAGGGGCTGTCCATCGCGCTGACCGTCCTGAGCGGCAACCGGAGCGCCTTCGCCGCCGCGGCGTGATCGTTGGTGAAATTCTGGACGATCCGGGCGGTGCTGTTAGCCATGTAGCCGATTCCGACCGCCGTCGTCGAAGGCTGCGCAGAGATAAAATCCCGTATATCGTTAAGTTGAGACCCAAGGCTCCCGCCGCTGGTATCGTCGATCAAGATGAACAGATCAAGCCCCGCATGGTCACCACGCGCAGGTTCCCAGTTCGTCACGTTCAGACGCTGTTTACCTTGGTACACGCGGACATCCTCGCGCTGAACCACGGCCGGTTTTTTACCCGCTATCGGCTGAACTGTGACCACCATGCTGACTGGGATAGTGGCCGGCGCTTCTTGTGCTAACAACGAAAACGCGCTGACTGCCACCGCCATCAGAGCAAACAGAACCACTGACATTCTGATTCGAATCCGCATTTGAACCTCCGCAAAACAGAGATGGCTGCAAGTAACCACCTATCCTGTGGGACATTAGTTCGGGGCTTATGTCACGTCAAGTACCTGGGTAGATGATATTTATCTGAGATTATAGCTATTCTTGTAATACCTTATTAGAGTAAAGACACTCAGAGGTGTTAACGCAAACGAGGATAATGAGATTGGCAGGCCAACTTACCCAAGCGCTAACAGCTGAAAAATGTTCCGGAACCGTGTCATTCCGAGCCGATTCGCTCCTATTCGAATCGCTCTGAGCGGAGCGAAGAGGCTCACGGTAAACTCCGCGAGGAATCTCGCTCTGCAAACAAACAGCTTACGAGATTCCTCGTCGCGTGCAGCTCCTCGG
>JBOGJZ010000172.1:0-12381 GCA_050745645.1 Terriglobia bacterium
GCGAAGTTTGAAAGAACCGGTTTGAGTTGATTGAGGGCTGCTTCGAGAAGTTGAATCGCTTCCTCGGCGCGCTTCAAATCCCCTTCTCGTGCAACTCGCTCCACGCGGAGCGCCGCTTCAACGGCCAGCCTCGCTCCGAAGTTACCGACCGACCCCTTCAATGTATGCGCTTGCGCCGCGATCTCCCTCGCATCACTAAGGGATAGCGCCTGGCGGAGCAAGGAGAGGCGTTTCGGGTAGTCTTCCAGAAACAGAGCGGACATTTCCGCCAGGAGTTGCTCATCGCCATCCATCTGTTCCAACGCCCATTTCCTGTCCACAATTTCGCCGTTGCCGGGTTTGATGCCTGAGGTTGATTCAGCGGCAGGCACTAACTTCGTAGTCTGGAGGGTTACCGACGACGTCAATCGCGCAATGGTCTCGAAGAGTTGAGCAGTCTGAACCGGCTTTGAGATGTAACCGTCCATCCCGGCCGCAAGGCACTGCTCCCGGTCACCTATCATGGCGCGGGCGGTCATGGCAATGATGGGCACGTGCGCGCCAGTCAGCTTTTCCTGCTCCCGGATTGCCGCGGTAGCTTCGAGCCCGCCCATTTCCGGCATCTGTACGTCCATCAGAATAAGGTCAAAATCACGCTTATCGACGGCAGCTAACGCCTGCAGACCGTCGTCAGCAATCGTCACGTCGTGGCCGTGTTTTTCGAGCAAGCGTTTCGCCAGTTGCTGATTTACGGCATTATCTTCAGCCAGCAAGACGCGCAAGCCTCCTGCGATTTGCAGGCGAGGAGCCGCGCGCCTCGGAGCTCGTTTTTCGGGGTCCTGCAGTCCAAGCGCGTTCCGGATGGCCGTCTGCAGCTCCGACTGCCGGATGGGTTTGGTCAAACAGGCGGCGATATTGGCTTGGCGGCAACGCCCGGCATCAACCCGCTGGCCCGAATCAAGCATCAAAATCGTTGTTGTAGCGCGCGCAAGCAGCGGCCGTTTCTGAATCTGTTCGGCTAGGGCAAGTCCATCGATCACTGGCATTCCGGCATCCGCCAGGACAATTCTGACCGGGTCGGCGGTTCTTCTGGCGCGGACGAGCGTCTCCAGAGCCTGGACGGCATCGCCCGCTGCTTTCGGCTTCATGCGCCACCCAGTTAGCAGGTCCTGCAGAACCCGGCGGTTGGTCTGGTTGTCACCGGCCACCAGAACACAAAGCCCTTCAAGGTCTCCGGTCAAGTTTGCGGCGGCCCGGCTGTTGACGTTTACCGGCCGCTTGTACTGCACCGTAAAATGGAATGTGCTGCCCTTTCCTTCTTCGCTTTCTACCCAGATGCGGCCTCCCATCATCTCTACAAGCCGCGAGCAGATAGTCAGGCCCAGTCCCGTGCCTCCATAGCGGCGCGTGGTTGAGCTATCCGCCTGCGAGAAGGCTCCAAAGATCAATCCCTGTTTTTCTTTGGCGATTCCAACCCCGCTGTCGAAGACGGCGAAATGTAAAAGGAGTTCTGGTCCATTCCCTGATTCCTCCTCAGCCCGAAGCAAAACCTCTCCCCGTGTTGTAAATTTGATGGCGTTCCCAACAAGGTTCACCACGATCTGGCGCAAGCGAGTAGCGTCGCCGCGCACGTATTCAGGGACGCCGGGGCGGACATCGCTCAGCAGTTCCAGCCCTTTACCGTGCGCCTTCGGACCAAGAGTCTGCATCGTCTCTTCCAGGACGTCGCGAAGATTGAAATCAGCGATTTCCAGGTCGAGTTTACCCGCCTCAATTTTTGAAAAGTCCAGGATGTCATTGATGACCGTCAGCAGAGAATCGGCAGAGGTTTTAGCCATGCTCAAGTACTGGCGCTGGTCTGCGGTGAGCTCAGTATCGAGCGCGAGTTCCGTCATTCCGATGACGCCGTTCATCGGCGTGCGGATCTCGTGGCTCATGTTGGCCAGGAATTCGCTTTTGGCGCGGCTGGCTTCCTCGGCGCGGTCCTTGGCTTCGAGAAGCTGCGTGTTGACCCTTGTCAGCTCGACGGTTCGCGCCGCCACTTCGTCCTCCAGGTGGTCATGGTGCCGCTTGAGTTCCTCATCGCGCTGCTGAATCTGCGCCAGCATTTCATTGAATTGGTCAGTCAGTTTTCCGAGTTCGTCATCATTCTGCTTTACAGCGCGAATTGAGTAGTTCCTTTCTAACGAAACGGCCTTTGCTGTTCCAGCTAGATGCAAGACGGGATCAGAGATGACGTGCTGGAGCTTTGAGGAAAGCACAAAAGCGAGCAGAGCGGCGCCGGCCAAAATAAGAAACAGAATGACGCCAAGCTGTTCCAAGCGCAGGTGGATCTGGTCCAGGTCAGTTTCCAGATAGATGGTTCCGATTTGCTGCTCACCCAGCATAATGCGCTGGAATAGAACCAGATTTTCCGGCCCAAAATGGATTGCACCCGCCTGCGGCAGCGGAGGCCGGAATGTGCCCGCTGCGCTTGGTCGAAGGTAGCACGCGAAAGGGTTTCCGTTTGCCGAATAGATGCATGCCGCCACCATGTGCGGCCTGGCCTTCAGGGCGGAAAGCAGACCTTTGGCGGCGCGCACGTCACCAAAGGTCAGCGCCGCCGTACTGTTGTAACCGATCATTTCCCCGAGCGTCACGAGATCGGTTTTCATAGCATTCCGGTAAAGAGCCCGGTTATACGCAAAGACCGCAACGCACGAAACCATCAGGGCGGCGCTCGCAACCGCCATGATGATGATCTGCAGCTTGTGTTTGATGGAAAAGTTACGATGAGAAAACATCTTTATCTATTCAGGCCTTAGTTGGCGACGATCTTGGCCAGGCTCAAGAGCTGTGAACTGATGCTGATGCCGGCCCGCGCCGCCGCCGCGGGATTGATGGCAAAGCGCACTTTGTCCGCTTCCAGGAATAGATTGATCATGACACCCTGCCTAGCGAAATCGTCCGTGTCTCCGACGGTCAGGGATTTCCCGACGTTACTCAGGATCGCGGGCAGCCTTCTTCGTTCTGACCGGCTGATGAAAACGATCTGGCAATCCCTGGCAGCTTGAACATCCTTCAAATACGCCACCGCGAAAGCTCTGCCATTGAACGTCTTGCCCGATGTGATCTGCGCCAGGGCGTCCCCGAAAGGATTGTCGCCCAATACGCAGATCCTGACCGGAGAGGCCGCACTTTTGAAAACGCCAGGGGGCCAGGTGACGAATTTCGCAAAGTCGTATACGAACGCTGCTTTCACAGCGTATTCGCTTACGTGCTGAGCGAGAGCGCTTGTCCCTCCGGCAATAATTATCGACAGAGCGAACCCTAAACATAAGCGCTTCGGCAGCGCAGGGCAGGATCTGCCAGCACGACATGGTCCTGGTTCAAGGTTGCCTGTAGAGGTTGCGGCCAATACTGCCACCCGTTGCCGGTTTGTGCGCTGAGAGGTTGCCAAAAGCCCGCCGCCTTGGCATGCCGAGCCCTTCGCCTGTCATCTCTGAGCTGATTCGCTCTATCGTTGTCATTCAGAGCGCAGCGAAGAATCTCTGCGGGCTCAGGGGAGGCTCCGCGAAGCGACTGCTTGTCACATCGAAAATAAAGGAAGAGATTCTTCGCTTCGCTCAGAATGACAGCCACAGAACTCTTTCAGCAACCTGCTAAAACCGCCACGTGATCTTGCCATAAACGCTTCGCGGGATTTCCGTGGGTAAAATCAGGTCTTCAGGGCCATTGAATTCCAGGTGCCGGGCTGTTAGGAGATTCTGGCCGACAACGCTTACATCCGCGGATTCGGCTACATGCCACGTCAACTGTGTATCTACTCGCGTATACGCCGGGATGCTTTGGCTGACGAGGCGGTCGACATAGTAAACATTGGTGTCGAATTGCAGCCGGTGAGGGAGGTCAAGGTTGGAACGGACCTGAAATTGATGCTTGGGGTTATCATCAATGCCCTCGAATATAGCCGGTATGCCCACGGGAGCAACGATTTGGTGCAAGACACCCGCGAACGAGGCGTATCCCGGATGAATCGACCAGCGCTTGATGATCCTCAAATCCAGCGAGGCCTCAACGCCATAAGTCCTGCCATACAAGTTGTTCACGATATTTAGTGGAACCAGCACATAGGGCGCGAAGCCGGTGGTCACGAGCGATGGCTGGCCAGGCAAAGATCCTCGAAGGTTATCATAGACGTTGTAATAGGTCGCAATATCCATGGAAACCTTCTTGCTGATCTCCCCGCGATAACCGATCTCATAGGCAAGTAAGTCTTCAGAAATAAAATCAGGGTTGCCCTCGGCATACACCAGCGTTGGCAGACCGCCGGGGCCGGCAAAACCTTCGAAGTTGACGTGCGTGTAATCATCGGCGGGAGAAGGCGTTCTGGTAGCACGAGAGACCGCTGCCCAGAGGGTGTTGCGATCGTTAGGCTGCCAAAGCAGGCGGACGCTCGGTTCCACTTCAAACCCCGTGAAGTAGTTGTGCTCCAGCTTCGAACCGAGCGTCAGCCAGACGCGGTTAGCTAGAAGCTCAATCTCGTCCTGGACGAAAGCCCCGTAAAGACTGGTGTTGAGGGTTGCAGGGTTGAATGCTACGCGCAGGCTTCCTGCGGTGACGAAACTGTTGTTGCGGTAGTCAAGTCCCCAGACCACGTCGTGACGAGAGCCGAGCGCAATGTGGTGCTGGAATTCAAGGTCAAACGTATTCCGCCTAAGCGCAATGGACGTATTGTATAGCTGGACTCGCTCAAAGTACATCTGCAGCTCAGTATGGGATCCTCCGGCAAGAGCGTGGTCCCAACGCCCAAGAATGTCTTGTCCGTTGAAATCAGTAACGTCGTTGAAGGCTCCAAAAGCGAACGGCGCCAGGGAAGTAACACCTCTCCAGACGTCGCCATTGCTGCCGGCATAGCCGCTTCCTTGAAACATAAGCGAGTCCCGGGGAGATAAATCCCAATCCGAGCGAAATCCTCCCCGCCCGCTGGTCCAGCCGTCCGCAGCGTGCTGGCCGGATGGCCCTACAAAGCTATTGCGATCGAAATACTTTCCGTAGACGCGGTACGACCCCTTTTTGCCCAGCATCCCTCCGTACTGAAGCGTGGTGAATGGTCCTTCCTCAGTTCCCCAGCCTGCCGAGAGAAGAGCGCCTTGGGTCTGCTTAGAGCTTTTGGTGATGATGTTGACCACGCCGTTGACCGCGTTCGCTCCCCAGACCGTCGCTCCGGGGCCGCGAATCACCTCAATCCGCTCGATGTCTTCAAGGGGCAAATCCTGAAGGTTCCAAAAAACACCGGAAAAAAGGGGGTCATAGACCGTCCTGCCATCAATCAGGACAAGCATTTTGTCCGCGAACTCGCTGTTGAACCCTCGCGATGAAATAGCCCAAGTATTGGCATTAATTTGCGCCACATCGAGGCCGGGCACCATTCGCAGCAAGTCCGGGATGTTGGTGGCCCCAGACTGAAGGATGTCCTGCTGAGTGATCACGTAGATTGCCGCGGCGACTCTGGAGATCGTTTCCTTTTTTTTCGATACGGAGGTAACCTCCATATTCATGAGCTGTTCGATTGTTGCGTTAGACAGGTCCGGCTGCTGGGATTCGTTTTGACTGGGAAACGCAGCGCCTGCAACGAGAATAAATACAAGAGCCAGGGGCAGCGCGCGGCATAGAGCAAGCAAGCGGGAGTTAGGCGGGTTATTCCACCTCGTGGGCTTTCCTCTTACGAAAGGATCCTCGGTCATGTCGCACTCCGACATCCGGCGTTCGTCATCTGATTTATTAATCATATATTATAAACTAAGGTAATACAAACAATTAATATAGATGGACTTTTCTAATCTGGAGTCACTTATCAAGGGGGAAGCTCAACGTTGGCGCAAGTCAGGCCAGTTGGGATGCCGGCGCTAAGGCGCGGTCACGGTGAACTCGGCGAAGATTCTGGGGTACGACATGGAATCATTGGGACAGTTGGGTTTGCCCTACAAGGTGGGATACGAGAAGCAGGCATCTTCCGCCAGGATGGCGTGCACCTGCGTGGGACCGTGAACGCCGTGGATGGTAATCTGTTCGATATCAGCGGTTCGGCTGGATCCGGTGACGAAGACAACCGACCTGCCGGGCATTGAGGCCCCGAGTTCTCCGGAGATAGAAACCAGAACTTCCTCAAGCGTCTCCACAACCTGATTGCGGCGAAACACTGCGACGTGAACGGGCGGCGCCAGCGAAGTGAGTTGACTGCCTTCCGTAAGGCTGCTGAGGACCAAGCTGCCTGATTCCGCTAGCGCGAACTCCACGCCTGTAAAGCCTACGGAGGAAGAGAAGCACTCGCTGCGGAATTGCTCACCCTGCTGAGCCGTGATATCCCGGTCGTGCAGCCATTCCTTGACCGGCCGGCCCAGCGCCTTCACTCGCTCTGGCAGATCCAGCCTGCCAAGAATGGGATTGCGGGAAAACATCGCCGGACCAGGCCCACAAGCCGCTAGGATGTCTCGAAGAATCTGATCCATCTCTAGCAAAGAGGAAGCGTGATGAGCCTGCCCAGACACCTTTTGGAATTCCGCCTCAAACTTGCTGACCAGTTCACCGGGCGGCACAGGCGCTAGCACCGGACCGAGTTCCGGCAGCTCATCACAGTCGTGGCGCCGCGTTGAGGACACTGCCGTTGGAGGCCGCCCAAGGGCGCTCCGCACACGCTTGAGCATGTCATCTTTGGCTGACATAGCCGGATTGTAGCACGGCGCGGCGCTGATATTGGGCGCGCGCAACAGATTCCAGCAGGCCGATGACGGGCAGCAGTCTGTTAGGGTTCCTGCGCAAAATCTTGGGTTATATAGAGAAGTCCATCGGGGCCACGCGCAATGCCGATTCCGGCGCAGTTGAATTTCGGGCTCAGTATGTTGGCGCGATGGTTCAACTGGAATCGAGGTTCGCTCATAAAGTTCTTTTCCGCGCTCGCCACTGATGGACCCTTGGCAATGTTTTCACCCAGAGAGAGCCACTGCACTCCGGCCTGGTAAATGCGCTCAACGGGCGACTGACCGCTGACATCGATGTGATCAAAGTAGCGCCGGGCCGCCATATCCTGTGAGTGTGCGAGAGCGGCCTTTGCCAGCCTGGGGTCCCACTTCAGAGGACGGGCGCGTCCTCCTGTTTCCGCATCGTTGACTGGATCCGAGCGAGCCGCATTCATCATCTCCAGCATCCGCTTTTCACACGGTCCCATTTCCTGGCGTGAACTGTTGACAGGACAATCGCCAGGGTCCGGCGCCTGAAACTTCAGCGCGGCCGCGGTCATCGTGGAATTCGCGCTCGGAGCCTTAGTGGGCCCGGCGTAGAGAACCGCACCGGTAAAACTCAGCGCGAAAACCGCGGTTGCTCTCGACTTCATGCTTATCATCTCTGCAACTCTTCTGCACGGTTTGCAGGCAGGCGGCTCCCCAGTCGGCCCGAACAGTTCCGCGGCCGCGGAGATGGAAGAGCACGGCTAAAACCGCGCTCAGGATGGCTATCGGCAGTTCCTGCGATGGGAATGAGAATTCGGTGACACCGCCCGGCATTGCTCCTCGGTAAGCTGGACCAGCAGGCGGAGGTCACGCACTGCGGGTCGGAGAGATCAAATTGCGCTACTGCCCTGAAAATTTCAGACAACCCCTCACCCGGCTCGCTCCCGGGTTCGTAGCGCAGGGCCCGCTCTTTGACCCTGCGGCTTGTTCACGGCCCCGCGAAAAGCCGCAGCGTTACAATGCGAACGCTGCGCTACAGCCTGTCCCGGAGAGGGTGCCCGAGGTACGAGGGCTGGTGAGGGGTCACTTCCAAGCTTTGCGGGTTTCGCCAAGCGACATGACCGGCTACTCAGAATTTGAAGGACGCTATTTTCCTGTATCATAAAACTTTGCAGATTTAGCTGTAGAGCCGGGCGCGTAGTCCCGGCAACCAAAAATACGGAGGTGTTAGATTTTGCGTCAGCCTTCAGTTTCCCTGCAGCGTGGGTCCAGCAGGGGCGGCCTTACTGCCCTGATTATTGTCATCCTGATTTTGATCGCACTCGGCTTCAAGCTCAGCAGCAATCCGGCTCCAATCATTAAACCCTCGCCGGCTTTCAGCGGCATCGGCATCAGCCGAACCGCGGACTTCCTCATTCGCGATCCTCATTACAGGATTAAGCGCGTCACCATCGAGGTGCGGCAAAACGGTCACACCTTTGCCGCTCCGGTCAGCCTCAAGCCGACGCCAGGGGGCAACGCGCCAGGTCACGCGTTTTACGCCACAGCGGAAATTGGCCGGCGCGAAATGCCCGGGCTCAAACCGGGCCGCGCAACGGTCGTCGTTACCGCGCTCAATGATTCTTGGGGCCGGTTCTTCCGGGGAGGGAAGGCCGAGTGGGCGCATGCAATGCCCGTGCGGTTCATGCCGCCCCAGGTTGAAGTGCTCACCACCCAGAATTACATCAACCAGGGCGGCAGCGGCATGGTGCTTTTCAACGTCTCCGAAGGCACGACCAAATCCGGCGTTGAAGTCGGCCAACAATTCTTTCCAAGCTGGCCGGTCAGGGAATCCCAGCGTCAGATGCGTTTATGCATCTTTGCCTTTCCATATGATGTCGATCCGAAGACCCCTGTACACATCGTGGCCGAGGATGATGCCGGCAACCGGACGATAGCCAGCTTCAATTACGAGGTGTTCCCGAAAAAATTTCGCCACAGCACGATTGCCGTGACCGACAGCTTTATGCAGCGCGTCGTGCCGCCCATCATGAGCCAAACGACAGCGATTCAGGAACAGGGCAGTATTCTTAAAGATTTCATCGCCATCAACCGCGATCTGAGAAGGATCGATAGCCAAAAGCTGGTTCAGCTCTCAAAGGAAACGAATCCGAAGTTTATGTGGAGCCAGCCATTCATGCAGCTCCCGAACTCCAAGGTGGAAGCCTCGTTTGCTGATTTTCGCACCTACACGTATAAAGGGCAGGTGATCGACCATGAAGTCCACCTTGGATTTGACTTGGCGGTTGTAGCGCACACGCCGGTGCAGGCGGCAAACGACGGCCTTGTGATTTTTGCAGGCTGGCTCGATATTTTCGGCAACGCGGTGATCATCGATCATGGTTGCGGGTTGCAGAGCCTTTACGGTCATATGGCCTCGTTTACCGTCAAGCCCGGGCAGTTGGTGCACCGAGGTCAGTTAATCGGATACAGCGATTCAACCGGACTCGCCGGCGGCGATCACGTGCACTTTGAGATGCTGCTGGACGGCGTTCCGGTTAATCCCGCGGAGTGGTGGGACCCGCATTGGGTTCATGACCGCATCATGAGTAAGCTGCAGCCGTACCTCCATTAGCGCTACAGGAGGGATGACAGGCTCGTGCGTCCCAAGCCGTGTTCGTACTTGCGCGAAAATAGATACGCTTGCGCGGGAATGACAGCCGAAAAAACTCAACGTTATTCCGCTTCCTCTTCTTTGCCGTGTCCGGCGGCTTTTGCCGCGGCCACGATCTTCTCAGAAATCTGCGGAGGAACCACGTCATAGTGCGAGTATTCCATTGAGTAAGTTCCTCGTCCCTGAGTCATCGAAGTCAAATCCGAAGCATAGGTGAGCATCTCGGCGAGCGGCGCCTGGGCCTTGACAACGGCCGAGCCGCCTTTTGAATCCATGCCCTGGATTCGTCCGCGCCGGCCGTTCAGATTGCCCATGATGTCGCCCGAGTAGCTTTCCGGGGCGGTAATTTCAATGTTCATAATGGGTTCGAGCAGGCACGGCTTGGCCTGCTCCATGCATTTTTTGAAGGCGAACGATCCGGCGATCTTGAACGCCAGCTCGGAAGAATCCACGTCGTGGTAAGAACCGTCGTAAAGGATCACTTTGAAATCGACCACGGGGAATCCCGCGAGATATCCTTTGGACGCCGCCTCAATGATCCCCTTCTCTACCGCTGGAATGAAGTTCCTGGGAATAGCGCCGCCGAAAATCTCATTGGCAAATTCAAACCCGGCGTCGCGCGCAAGCGGCTCCAACTTGATCCAGCAGTCGCCGTACTGGCCGTGGCCGCCGGTTTGCCGCTTGAATTTCCCCTGCGCTTCTGCCCGGGCGCGGATGGTTTCGCGGTAAGGAATCTTGGGCGCCTTAAGCGTTACTTCCACGTTAAAACGCCGCTTCAACTTGGAGACAGCCACCTCCACGTGTTGCTGGCCCGAACCAGCCAACAAGAACTCGTTAGTCTGTGGATCGCGTGAGAAGCGGAGCAGCAAATCTTCCTCGGTTAGGCGGTGAATAGCTGTCGAGAGTTTATCCTCATCGCCGCGGGATTTAGGTTCGATAGCAAAAGAGATGGCTGGCTCAGCCAGAACCAGCTTGGGATAGAGGACCGGAGAGGAGCGGTCGCCCAGGGTATCGCCGGTGAGCGTATCTCGCAGCTTGGCAACAGCGCCCAGATCGCCCGCGCGAAGCTCGCTCACAGGAACCTGTGCCTTCCCTTGAACAGCCGCGATGTGCGCAAACTTTTCGGTTCCGCCCCGGCTGAAGTTGGTCGCCGTCGCGTCGTTCCTAAGCACGCCCGACATCACCTTGAAATAGCTCACGCGCCCGGCAAACGGGTCCGCCAGGGTCTTGAATACGTTAAGAACCAGGGTCTCGTCGTCAGATATTTTGCGCTTGATTGGAGCGCCGTCTGGCTTGCTTCCTTCCCATTCGCCGCGCTCAACTGGAGATGGCAGGGTGGCCACGATAAAATTGAGCAGGTTTTCGCTGCCAACGTTCGGCAACCCCGCCGCTACGAGCACCGGCGCGATGCGCCTCTGCCGGACGGCTTCCCGCAGGCCGGGCTCCAGGTCCTCAAGGGGAATGGTGCCCTTGTCGAAAAACTCTTGCATCAGATTGTCATTGCCTTCGGCCACCATCTCGACGAGAGCTTCGTGAGCCCTTGACGCAGAGTCAGAGGCCTCCGCCGGAATCGCCGATTCAACCGCTTTGCCGCTGCCGTTCGCCTCGTAGGCGCAGGCCTTCATCCGAACTACGTCGATGCATCCGCGGAAGCCCTTTTCCTCGCCCCACGGCAACTGAATAGGGATGACGGAGCGCCCAAACGCGCCGCGCAGCGCTTCGAGCGTGCGGGCGAAACTGGCGCGATCCCGATCCATCTGGTTGATGACGAGAGCGCGCGGCAACTGATCTTGCTCACAAAACGCCCACGTCTTTTCAGTTTGCACTTCCACGCCTGAAACGGCATGCACCAGCAGCAGCGCGGAGTCCGCAGCCATGAGCGAGGCTTCAGCCTCATGCAGGAAAATATTGAAGCCGGGCGTGTCAATGAAGTTGATCTTAATCTTGTCCCACTCGGCGTAAGCGAGCGATGCGCTGATTGAAAACTTGCGCTGGATTTCCTCTTCGTCAAAATCCGTCACGGATGCGCCATCATCCACCTTGCCGAGACGGTTCACCATGCCCGCCGTGTAAAGCAGGGATGTGATCAGTTGGGTTTTGCCAGTATGACCGTGGCCGATCAGAGCCACGTTGCGGATATTCGATCCATCATAGATTCTCACCGCCAGCTCCTTGTCTTATCGGCGTGAAGCGGGTAACGCGGGGTTTCGCATTTGCGAAACTCCGCGGCTGTTACTCAGAAAATTCAGGAAAGACCGCAGAGTTAAAAACCAACTCTGCGCTACGCCGCTACAGCCGCAGTTTTCACACAGCCTCTGAAGCCCCGCCAGGTTCAGATCGCACGAGGCGAAGGAGAACCCGCATCCTAACACAACCCTTTCGGGAGCTTCAACGCTTCTGCACGGGCTGGGGTGAAGGTCCGGCGGGAAAACCTTGAGCTTGAGTGGGATTTAGCGCCGCAACTCGGGTCGATTCATCACACCCGGCATCACGGCCGGACTGAAGAATCTTCGCTCTGAAGGGAAAATTTTCCAAGGCGCGCACGATCAGTCCGCTAAAATCTATTGATTCATCAAGGCTTACTGCTGGCCCCTGAGTTGCATAGTCTTAAGTCATACGGCCCATTACTGCAGAGGCTCATCGAAGGGAGGAAATTCACATGACACAAGATTTGGATACTCTCTGGGCTGTTCAGCAGTGTTTGACTCAGTACCTGAAATATACTGGATGCACGACCGCCGATTGGGACATTCTGGACATCACATTTCAGTCCTTGAGCCATGACCCGGATCGAGGAATCGTCAAAATGGAGGGCCTTTTCAATCAGCAAAGCCTGCTCGACAGCGCCTTGGAGAGATCTTCATTCTGGCAGGCGGCTGATGAGGCTTGCTTTGGCGAGTCCCGGCTATTCCCAAGGCCGGCCTGATAGAAGTGCGGGTTCCTGGACCTGCGGCAATGCGGAATCGCCGCTGCGCTTGCCTTGATTCACTTTTTACAGACTGCTACAGCAACTCGATCCCAGGAAAGAAGTAAGAAATCTCG
>JBOGJZ010000173.1:0-4629 GCA_050745645.1 Terriglobia bacterium
CCGGAAAGGAACGTCCACACAATCTCCTTGGCTGTCGCCTTTAACAGGTTGCTGAAAAAGTCCATTTTGTCATGCTGAGCAGAGCGAGGCATCTGCTTGTCGTATTGAAAGGGAAGAATTTAGATTCCTCGTCGCCTGTTGGCTCCTCGGAATGACAGGCTGGACGACTTTTTCAGCAACCTGCCAGCGAATTTCTGCCCGGCTGAGGAAGAAGACTGATGGAAGTTCCCCATTTTATCTTTTGGGAAGTCCTGAAAGTGGTTTCGTTGATCTTCCTCACCTTACTGGGCGCGAAGATCATCATCGTCATGCGCTTCTCGCGGCAGAGAAAGCGCGCGCAGATTGCGATCAAGGCGGCGCTGCTCCTGGCGCTTCTGGCGATCGCGGCCGTTGGCGCGCGGACTCTCGGTTACGACACGGCCGGGGAGCTTTACTACCTGACGGCGTTCAAGAACCTCCAGCGCGGAAATGTCCGCCTTGCGTATGCAAATTCGCTGCGCGCCGTGCGTCTGCGGCCGGGCGAGTTGCGTTACTGGCAACTACTGGATCGAACGAAAATCGAGGGGCATCAGTTTGCCTCCGCCCTCCAGGATGAACCCTTTCTGAAATCCCTTTGCCATGGCCGGTTGGATCTCAGTGATGAAGCGCGATTCGCCACCTGCCGCTATTTCCTTGGACAGTATCACCAGGTGATTCTCACCACCCGCCAGATGATCCAGCAGAACCGGTTTTATCCAGTCGCTTACCTGATTCAGGGCATGAGCTACATCGCCCTCAAGCAGTACCCGCAGGCGGAAAACACCTTAATGTCGATGCTTGACCTTTTTCCCTCAGACGCGAACGGCGTCGCGGAACTGGCCCACGCATACTACCTGGCCGGAGACGCCCTCAGGGCTATTGCCGTCCTGAACATGACCCGCAAGTACGCGTTTCCTCCTCAGGCCCGGCAGCGCTTTGAGGAGTTAAAGGCTCTCTATGCCCAATGAGGATTCCGTAAAGCTCGACTTCCGCCTGGAAGACGCGGTCGCGCTGATTTTTTTTCTGATCAACGTGGCGTTGGAGATTTTCTTCCGTAAGCTGCGAGGCCAATCCTTTGACGCCTCCGACGTGATGATCGTCATTCCAGCGGTTGCGCTGCTGCTGGCCAAGGAAGTAGTGAACTATTTCATCGCCGGGACTGAGACCCGCCTGGAATCCGGAAAAGACGTGCTCAACTTCATCCGGCCATACTGGCGCATCGTGCGTGACTGGTTTCCATTTCTCCTCATCCTGCTCATGTACTACTCGCTGTGGGGAAAAGCCACGCTCATGGTGGTTACGCACGACCGCGACTCCATGTTGCTCGCCTGGGACCGCTGGCTCTTCGGAGTGGAGCCCACCATTTACCTGCAGCGCTTCATCCGGCCGGCGCTGACAGCCTGGATGCAGTTTGCCTACGCCTTTCACCTGTACGTCATTCCGCTCGTCGCCTGTTTCATTTATCTGTTCAGGCCGAAGGAGCGGTTCCGTGAAATGATGTGCGGGCTGGTGGTGGTCACCTTCTTCGGCATTCTCGGATACCTGATCGTTCCCGCCATCGGTCCTGTCTATACGCTGCGCGACGTTTACACCGTTCCGCTCAGCCAGCCGCTTGCCCTCTTCAACCGCCAGATCGAGTTCATCAACTTTGCCCGCATACAGCGGGATTGCTTCCCCAGCCTCCACGTGGGCATCTCATTCCTAGTGTGGCTCTACGCTTGGCGGAATTCCAAAACTCTATTCTGGATTCTTTCCCCCCTCATCCTCAGCCTGTGGATATCGACCGTTTACCTTCGCTACCACTACACCGTGGATTGCATCGCGGGATTCATTCTTGCTCCGCTCTGCTATGCGCTGGCGAACTGGCTCTACGCGAAATACGGCGACTTGCACTTCCGGGTATCTGTGCCGGCCTCCTGGTCTCATCCAGCCCCGTCGCCCGAAGCTGCGCAGCCGGGCATGGAGGACTAAGCCGTGAAGCGCGACCCGGCCGTAGCCTCCTTCCAGGCCTCATCCGGCCTTGCAGCTTCTCCCGGCCGCTGGATTTCCTTTTGGCGTTCCGACTGGGCGCTGACCCTCTTGCTGGCGCTGGTTTCTCTGCTTCCCTATCTCAACACGCTCGCGAACGGCTTCGTCTACGACGACGACCAGCAGATATTGATCAACCCCTATATTCGCGGCTTCAGCCACCTGAAGGCCATCTTTGCGACCTCCGTATGGTCCTACGCGGGCGGAGTGACCGGAGTGACGAACTATTACCGCCCCCTGATGACATTTGGTTATCTGCTATGCCATGAAATTTTCGGCTACCGCGCCTGGGGTTTTCACCTGGCGAGTCTCGCGCTCAACGCGGCTGTAGTTTGCCTGCTATTCGTCCTGACGCGGCGTATCTTTCAGAACCGCGGCTTAGCGTTCCTGGCTGCAGCGTTGTTCGCGCTCCATCCCATCCACACGGAAGCTGTGGATTGGATCGCCGCGGTGACGGATCTGGAACTGGCCTTTTTTTTCCTGCTGTGCTTCTTGTTTTATCTCCGTCTGGAGGATGCGGCGGGCGCGCGCCTCCTCTGGACTCACCTTGGAGTGGTTTGCACTTATGCGCTTGCGCTGCTCTCAAAGGAACCCGCAGCCACGCTTCCGCTGCTTGCGGTGGTTTGGGAACACGCGCTGCGCGCGGACCGTTCTCAAACTTCCTGGCGCGTGAAGTTGCAACGCTACGGCCCCCTGTGGCTGATCCTCATCGCCTACCTACTCTTCCGCGTTTCCGTCCTCGGAGCTTTCGCGCCTGTCTCTCTGCGGCGTGACATGGCGCCGGACGCTGTGATTTTCTCTGCAGTGGCCCTTGCCGGCGAATATCTCTTCAAGATGCTGTGGCCGGTGCATCTGTGCGCCTATTACGTCTTTCCCGCCGGCATGGCCAGCCTGCTGTCCAAGGTCATCGGGGGCTGCCTGGCCCTGCTGTTGTGCGGCGCTCTGGCGGTCATCTGGTGGAACCGTGAGCGCCGTTTGAGCTTTGGCCTCGTATGGTTCTTCGCCACCTTAGCGCCGGTGCTGAACGCCAAGTGGATGCCTGATAGCGTGTTTGCGGAACGCTATCTTTATCTGCCTTCGGTGGGACTATGCTGGGTGGCCGCCTGGCTTGGCTGGCGTTTATGGCAGGCTGCCGCGAAAGCCGACGCGCTCGCAGAAACAGCGACCCTGGCGTGCGCATGCTTGCTGGCAGCGCTGTTTGTGGCGCGCATCGCCACCCGGAACCCAGACTGGAAGAACGACCTAACGTTTTACACCAGAACGCTTGCCGCCTCGCCGAATGCGGCGGACATGCGCAACAATCTTGGCAACTATTATTGGAGCCACGGAGACCTGAAGGACGCCGCGGCACAATGGGAGCAGGCCATAAAGCTTGAGCCAAAAGCCACCTACACCCTCGACAACCTCGGCCTTCTACGGACCCGGCAACAGCGTTTCGCCGAAGCGATTGTTTTTTTCCGGCGTTCTCTGGCGATCAAGCCGCATGATGCGGCGGCGTACACGGGCCTCGGCGAAGCCTACCAGATGATGAAAAAGCCGCGGCAGGCTGAACAAGCGCTGCTCGAAGCGGTTCGCCTGGCTCCGCTCGATGTAAGGCCGGAGCTGCATTTAGCCGATGTGTATTTCGAGGAAGGGAAATTCGATCTGGCCGAGCAACGCTATCAGGCTTCCATCCAAGCCTTGCCTTCGCTGAACGGTTATTTCGGGCTGGGCCTCACCGAATGGGCGCTCCATAAACCTTCGCAAGCCGAACGCGCATTCAAGACGGCCAAGGCTTTCGATCCAGGCGACGCCCGCACTGATTTCATGCTGGGCCTGCTCTACGGCGCAACAGGCCGGACAGCTCAGGCTATCAGCGAGTACGAAGCTGGACTCAAGATCGATCCCACGAATCGGATCGCTTGGCGCGCCCTCGCTAGATTGAAACAGAAGGCAAAGCCTCTGACGCCATGAAGAAAATTTCAAAAGCGCTGGGTGGTTCTTCAATTGCGAGGCTGTCTGACGCGGCGCTCGTGTCATTGCTTGCGCTCGCGGCGGTCCTGCCCTACCTGAACACGCTGCTGAACGCTTTTGTCTACGATGACCTGACTCAGGTCTTGAATAACCCGTACATTGTGAACTTCCATCACCTGCGCCAGATTTTTGGGTCGAGTGTCTGGTCCTATATCGGCCAGCAGGGCGTCACCAACTACTACCGGCCGCTCATGACCTTCGGCTACCTGCTCTGCTATCAGGTCTTCGGGAGAGTAGCCTTCGGATTTCATCTGGTCAATGTGGCGCTTCACGCAGGCGTTGTGTGCGTTCTGTTCGCTCTCGGTGTCGCGCTTTTCAAGCGGCGCGATCTCGCGTTTGTAGCCGCGCTGATCTTTGCCTTGCATCCCGTGCACACGGAGTCGGTCGCTTGGATCGCGGCGGTTACCGACGTTGAGCTGACTTTTTTTTATCTGCTCACCTTTCTGTTTTTCGTCCGCATCGCCCGGGCGGATGGAGGGCGCTCCAGCCGCGATCTCGTGGCCATGGCGCTCTGCTTTGTGCTGGCGCTGCTTTCCAAGGAGCAGGCGCTCACCTTGCCGCTCGCCGCAA